>DAIRFU010000557.1:0-4818 GCA_036794935.1 Kofleriaceae bacterium
TGCGAGAACAGCACGAGCATCTCGGGGGTGCGCGCGAGCGTGCGCTCGGCGGCCTCCTCGCGGCCACGCTCGACGTAGTAGACGACCGGCGTGTCGCGCCACCGCGTCTCGACGGAGCCGAAGTCGCCGACGGCGAGCGTGATCAGGTAGCAGCTGTGCGGCACGTCGAGGCGCCAGTGCAGCGTGCGCTTGCCGCCGCTGGTCTTGTCGGAGACGAGCGTGCCGTTGGACAGCGCGAACATCGCCGCCGGCACGGTGACCTTGACCTCGCTGGTCGCCTTCTCGATGGGCGCGTCGACGCACGGGAACCAGTAGCGGCTGTCCTCGTCCTGACCCTGCGTCCAGACCTGGAGCGGCTTGTGCGGGTAGCCGTCGTCGGGGCCCACGAAGTAGAGGCCGCGGCGGGGCGCACCCTTGTAGTCGACCGCGAGGGTCAGCTCGGTGCCGGCGGCGAGCGCGGCGGGCAGCTCGACACGCAGGCGCTTGCCGTCGTGGCGAAACGCGGCGGCCTTGCCGTTCGCGGTGACCTTGTCGATGGTCAGCTCGACGGCATCGAGCTCCACGAGCTTCGTGTTCGGCGCGATGACGAGCGCGCGCAGCGTCGCGCTGCCCGTGACGGTGCGCCTGGCGGGATCGACGTCGAGCACCAGCGCGATGTGCTGGATGTCCACGACGCGGTCGGGAGCGAAGCGCGGTCGGGTTCCGGGAAATGCAAACTCGCGAGACATTGCTCGCGAGACTCTACTTCAGAGTGGCGAGCGCCTTCGCGAGCCGACCGACACCTTCTTGGATGTTCTGCATCGAGCAGGCGTAGGAGAGCCGCACGAAGCCCGCCGCGCCGAAGCCCGAGCCCGGCACGACGGCGACCTTGCCGACCTCGACGAGCCAGTCGCAGAGCTGAACATCGTCGTCGAGGATCGAGCCTTCGGGCGTCTTCTTGCCGACGTACGCCGAGACGTCGGGGAACGCGTAGAACGCGCCCTTGGGCTCGCGGCAGGTGACGCCGGGAATCGCGCGCAACAGCTTCACCATCTCCTGGCGGCGCTCGTCGAACGCCTTGCGCATCGTCGCGACGCAGTCCTGCGGACCGGTGAGCGCGGCGAGCGCCGCGATCTGCGAGATGTGCGTCGGGTTCGACGTCGACTGGCCCTGGATCTTGCTCATCGCCTTGATGAGCGGCACCGGCCCGGCGGTGTAGCCGATGCGCCAGCCGGTCATCGCGTACGTCTTGCTGACGCCGTCGACGAGCACGCAGCGCTTGGCGACCTCGGGACCGATGCTCGCGATCGAGACGTACTCGGCGTCTCCGTACACGAGCTGGCGGTAGATGTCGTCGGAGATGACGAGCAGGTCCTTCTCGACCACGACCTTCGCGAGCGCCTCGATCTGCGCGCGCGTGTAGACCGCGCCGGTCGGGTTCGATGGGTTGTTGAGCACGATCGCGCGCGTCCGGCCCGAGCACGCGGCCGCGACCTGCGCGGCGGTGACCGCGAAGTCGTTCTCGGCCTTGGTCTCGAGGATCACCGGCCGGCCGCCGGCGAGCATGACCATGTCGGGGTAGCTGACCCAGTACGGCGCCGGGATCAGGACCTCGTCGCCCGGATCGAGCAGCGCCATGAAGATGTTGAACAGGCTGTGCTTCGCGCCGGTCGAGACCAGCACCTGGTCGGGCTCCAGCGTCACCTTGTGGACGGCCGATAGCTCGGCGGCGATCGCCTTGCGCAGCGGCAGGACGCCGCCGACCTCGGTGTACTTGCCGACGCCGTTCTTGTCGAGCGCCGCGCGCGCGGCCGCCTTGATGTGCTCGGGGGTGTCGAAGTCGGGTTCGCCCGCGCCGAAGCTGATGACATCGATGCCATCGGCCTTGAGCTTCTTCGCCTTCGCGGTGACCGCGAGCGTGATCGATGGCTTGATGGGATCGAGGCGAGACGCGAGCTTGATCGGGAACGTCATGACGTTAGGTCCTCTTGTACTTGGCCGCGAGCGCGGCGACGACGGCAGGGGGCACGAGCCCGGTGACATCGCCGCCCAGGCTCGCGACCTCCTTCACGAGCGACGACGAGACGTAGTGGTTGCGCTCGTCGGTCATGAAGAAGACGGAGTCGATGCCGGGCGCGAGGCGGCGATTCATGTGCGCGAACTGGAACTCGTACTCGAAATCGGCGAGCGCGCGCAGGCCGCGCACGATCACCGTCGCGTCGTGGGCGCGGCAGAAGTCGACCAGCAGGCCATCGAACTGCTCGAACTGCAGCCGGTCGCCCGCCTGTGGCATCGCGTCGCGAATGAACTGCATGCGCTCCGCGACGGAGAACAGCGGCTCCTTGCGCTGGTTGACCGCGATCGTGACGATCACGTGGTCGAACAGGCGCAGCGCGCGGCCGAGGATGTCGAGGTGGCCGTTCGTGATCGGATCGAACGTGCCCGGATAGACGGCGATCGTGGTGACTTCGTCTTTGATCGTCATGCGGCCCCCCGGTAGAACGAAATCAGCGTATCGCCGTAGCGACGCTGGTCCGTTCGTAGCAGAGATCCAAGGTTCTCGGGAGGCGCGTTTCGGCGATCGTGCTCGATGACGATCACCGCGTCCGGCGCGAGGTGAGTCAGGCTCTGAGCCGCGCGCACCGCGAGATCCGAGCGATACGGCGGATCGACGAACACGAGCTGCCATGGTGAAGCCGGCACGTGCCGCGCGGCGAGCAGCACGGCGTCGCCGGCGAGCACCGTGGCGCGCGCCTCGAGCCCCAGCTCGCTCAGGTTCGCGCGTACGGCGGCGAGGGCCGGCCGCCCCTGGTCGACGAACGTCGCGTGCGCGGCACCGCGCGAGAGCGCCTCGATACCCACCGCGCCGGAGCCGGCGAACAGGTCGAGGACCTGCATCCCCTCCACATCAGGGAGGATGTTGAAGATCGCCTCTCGGACCTTCTCCGAGGTTGGCCTCGTCGCGGCGCCGTGTGGGGCACGCAGCACCCTGCCGCCATGACTGCCACGAACGATCCGCATGAGCCGAGAATGTACGCGTTCTTTTTGTCCTGGCCGCCGTCCTCCGTTACGATTGCCGGGCAGCTCTATGGTCGGGAATCTAGCCGCATGGCTGATCGACGGGGCACTCGCCGCAGGGGCGGGGCCTCGTGTCGCGCTTCGCGAGGGCGAACGTGCGTGGACGTTCGACCAGTTAGCCGACCAGGTCGCGCGCACGTCGGCGGCCCTGCGCGGCCTGCGCCTCGGCCGGGGCGAGCGCGTCCTCATCATGATGCGCGACACGCTCGAGGCGGCCGCCGCCATCCTCGGCACGATTCACGCCGGCGCGATCGCCGTGCCGGTCTCGGAGCTCGGCACCGCCGATGATGTCCAGGACTGCGTGCTGCACGCCGGCGCCGGGATCGCGATCACCGACGGCGCGCACGAGGCGGTGCTCGACGCGATCCGCAACGACACGCCCGACCTGCGCGAGATCGTCTGCGTCGATCCGAAGATGCCGGGGAGTCAGGACTTCCACAAGCTCGTCGCAGCCGCGCAGCCCCAGCCGGCGGCGCCGAGTGGCGAGACCGATGTCGCGCTGCTGCTGTACTCGGCCGGGTCCGGGCCCGGCGAGCTGCGCGCGGTTCCGCACACGCAGCGCACCGTACGCGCCGCGTACGACTCGTTCGCGCACGAGCTGCTCCAGCTCAGCGACGCCGATCGCATCCTGTGCGTCGCGCGCCTGTCCACCGCGTACGGGCTCGGGTCGGGCCTGTTCTTCGCACTCGCCGCGCGCGCGCAATCGGTGCTGTTCCCCGAGCAGCCGCACTCCGGCAAGCTGTTCAAGGTGCTCGATACATTCGAGCCGACCGTGCTGTTCGCGACGCCGTCGGTGTACGCGCAGCTCGCCCACGATGCGGAGAAGCAGCAGCGGAGCAAGCCACTCGCGAAGCTGCGCAGCGCGCTCGCCGGCTCCGAGGGTATGCCGGAGCGGCTGATCCCGCGCATCCGCACCGTGCTCGGGACCGAGGTCGTCGTCGGCTACGGGCTGACCGAGATCTTCCAGTTCGCGCTCGCCGGGCGCAGCGATGACCCGGGCGCGCGGCCCGGCGCATGCGGCAAGCCACTCGCAGGCGTGCAGGTCCGGCTCGTCGACGAGGATGGCGATCCGGTCGGCGTCGACGAGATCGGCACGCTCGAGCTGTCCTGCGGATCGCTGTTCACCGGGTACTGGGGCGGCGGCGGGCAGGCCGGCAACCACGAGCTGCGCGCCGACGGCTGGTTCACGACCCGCGATCGCTTCATGATCGATCGCGAGGGCTTCTATCATCACTGCGGCCGCGTCGACGACCTGTTCAAGGTCGGCGGCAAGTGGGTATCGCCGTCGGAGGTCGAGCGCGCGTTGACCGCGCACGAGGGGGTGTGGGAGTGCGCGGTGATCGGCGCCGATGACGAGGAGGGTCTCATCAAGCCACTCGCGTTCGTGGTCACGAACGTCGGCTGGGATGGCGGCCCCAAGCTCGAGGCCGAGCTCCGCGAGTACGTCAAGCAGACCCTCGCACCCTACAAGTACCCGCGCTGGATCGAGTTCATCGAGGCACTGCCGCGCGGGCCCGGCGGCAAGCTGCTGCGTTACAAGCTGAGGCCGCAGCGCCGCCGCCGGCGCGCCGAGACCGGTACGCACGAGCTGCCGTGATCGCGCGGCCGTCCGTGATCGCCGGTGCGCTCGCGGTGGCGGCCGAGCGACTCGGCGATGACGCAGCCGCCGTGCTGTCGCGCCTCGCCGCGCCGCTCGGATACGAAGTAGGCGCCACGTACGCCGCGCTCGTCGCGCTCGAACCCGCGGTGCGCAAGCGCCGC
>DAIRFU010000067.1:0-16155 GCA_036794935.1 Kofleriaceae bacterium
GAGGTCATCGCCGAGCTCGGGCGGCTCGGCGCTCGGGTGCTGCGCACCGACGAGCACGACGCCGCGTGTCAGCTGACCCACCGCATCGGCGGCGACCATGGGCCGGGCGGCTGCGATTCGTTCGTGATCACGATCGAGCCGGCCGCGGCGCACTGACGCCCGTGAGGCCCGAAAATGTGCCCGCGCCGGCGTCTTTCGACGCACGGCGCGCTTCCGTGGCACTGGGAGAGCAGCTTGGGGTTTGTTTGCGGGCGTCCTCCGTTCTCCGGCCGCGGCGGGCCGGGGTATCGATGAGAGAGAGGTCAGTAGCTCGCGATGAGGCTCACCCCGGAGTACGAGGTGTAGCCGCGCAGCATGACGTAGTAGTCACCGGCGCTCGTGTTCGAGTGCGTGCAGGTCTCGCTGTTGCCGTTGCGGTACGGCCGGCACGCGTAGCTCGAGGTGGTCGGCCGCGCGCCGAACCGGGTGTAGAGGTCCGCGTCGCCGCTGCCGCCGCTGATCTGGACGGTCAGCGTCGCGCCGGCCGGCGTCGCGATCCGCCAGTAGGCGTTGCTGCTCGAGGCACCCGACAGGTTGCCGACCGCGACACCGTTGTCGAGGTACGGGTCTCCGCCGTTACCCGATGCCGAGTACGCGCCCTTCAGGGTCACGCCCGAGTAGCTCGCGTAGCCGACGAGCATCACCCAGTACGTGCCGGCCTGCGGCGGCGAGAACGTGCAGGTCTCGCTGTTGCCGTTCTTGTACGGGCGGCACGCGTAGGACTGCTGCGTCGGCTTCGTGCCGGCCTGGATGTAGAGGTCGGCGTCGCCGCTGCCACCGTTGATCGTGAAGGTCAGCGTGTTCTGGCCCGACGGGACCTCGAGCTTCCAGTACGTCTGGCTGCCCTGGGCGCCGCTGATGCCCGACACCGGCACGTTGTTCATGAGCACGCCGTCCGTCGGATCCGGATCCGGATCGGGGTCGGTACCGCCGCCGCAGGTCGAGGGCGCCGAGCCGACGCCGACCGCTGCCCACGAGCAGCTCACCGCGTTCTTGGTCGCCTGATCGTAGCCGAGCGAGGTCGTCGCCTGCTCCATCGCCGTGCGCAGGTTCGAGTACTTCGAGTTGGACGTCAGGATGTCGGTCTGCGCCTTGTAGTAGATGCGGATCGCCTTCTCCATGCCGATGGCCGGCACGTCGATGTTCGACTTGCCGCGCGGGTGCGTGCCGCCACGGCTGAGCAGGCAGAACTCGAGGTTGCCGACGCCCGAGCTGTAGTGGACGTCGGTCGAGCCGACGCTGCTCGTCCAGTAGTCACGCGACGCGCCATCCGCGGCCGGGTCGCACATGAAGCGCAGGCCGCCCGAGATCACGTCCTCGCCGAGCCGCCAGGTGTCGTTGCTGATCTGGAGCGTGCCGGTGCCGCCGCCATCCTGCCAGGCCTCGACGAACGTGCCGAAGATGTCGGACAGCGACTCGTTGATGCCGCCCGGCTCCCCGCTGTACACGAGGTTCGACTCGTTCTCGGTGACGGCGTGCGTGAGCTCGTGCGCGGTCACGTCGACCGAGCGCGCGAGCGGCATGCAGCCCTGCGACGAGCTGCCGTCGCCGTACACCATCTGCTGGCCGTTCCAGTACGCGTTGCAGTAGTTCTGCGAGTAGTGGACCGTGCTGATGAGCGACGCGCCGGCGTTGTTGTACGAGTCGCGGTTCCAGAAGTTGTTGTACGCCTTGTATGCCGCGCCCGTGTTGTCGTACGCCGCGTTGACGTCGAGGTCGCTGGTCGCGGCCTGCCCCTCGCTGCGCTTGAGCGAGCCGGGCGTCGAGCTGCCGTTGTTCGCGCTGTAGACCTTGCGGTTGAGCGAGAAGTGAATCGTCGGGTGGACCGCGACGATGTCGCCGGTGTCGACATCGACGTAGACCTTGTCCTTCACCGGATCCGCGCCGCGCGTGCCCTCGACGATCGTCTCGTATGCCTTGTACGTCCCTGCATCGGTCATCAAGTAGACGAGGTGCGTCCCGCTCTGCATCATGCCGGCGTAGCGTGCGTCCCCGCTGATCGCGCCGCTCGCCGCAGCCTGCGAGATCGGCGAGCTGCCGAGCGACGGCGAGATGTCGCCGCGCGCGGTGCCGTTCACCGAGTACACCGCGCCCTTCACGCTGACGTGGACGACGAGGTCGCCGCCGATCACCGGCAGGCCCTCGAACGTCTGCGTGTAGCGGAAGTGCCGGTTGCCCTCCTCGTCGGTGTTCATCCGGCGCAGCGCCAGATCCGTCGTGTGCAGACGGAACGGCGCGAGCACCGGTGACAGCGCGGACCGCAGTTCGGTGTCCGCTGCAATCGCATCATCCGATTGCATCGGCCCTACCTTGATCATCTCGCCGACGATGTACATGGGGAGGCCGTCCTCGGTCCACTCCAGGACCTGGGCCTCCGGAAGTTGTGCGAGTGCATCGGCGACGTCGTCGGGGGCCGGATCATCTTTGGTCCATCCGTCGACGGTCGCTTCACAGCCCGCGAGCAGGGTGAGCGCGATCAGTGATTTTGAAAAATGGGGACGGCTCGGCATGCCCCTGCGAACTACACGGTCAGTGCCAAGCCCACTGCGCATGTTGTGCAGGTACAGGTCGTGTATCTGTCAGTCAGCGCGAGACACCGCGCATAGCGAACGCGCAGAGACACTCCGCATGCGCGAGATGTAATGCCTACGACAAGCAGGGTCGGTTCATGTCACCCGCCTGGTACCTGATGTAGGCGCGAACCGTTCACGAGCTGCGGTGGGATCGACGCAAGGAGAGATAGCAGCTGTCATCTGCAACTCGCGGATTTATCAATGTCAGGTGCAATCGAGTTGCAGTTAGTTGAGACAGCCCGTCACGCGCTCCGGGGCGTGCGCCCAGATCTGCCTCTGCGTCGAGGTGTTGCGCCGGAGGGCGCTGTCCTACATGGCCGCCGATGGCTGCGGGAACTGAGCCGCATCTACCGGGAGACGCCGTGGATGGGGCCCTGACCGGCCCCGAAAAAGGGTCGAGGCGTAACCGGAAGCAGCGGACCCCGGGGTCCGTCGGCTTTCGCTTACGCCTCGGGCTGGACGGCCAGGCAGCCGCCAGGCAGAGGGGGGAGGCTACGCCTCGGCTTCGGTCTCGGGCGACGCCGGGGCCTTGCTGCCCTCGTTCTTGATCGCCTGCACCTCGTTACGGACCGTCTGGGCGAAGGTCTTGAGCTCCTGCATCGCCAGGCGAACGCGCGTACCGGCCGCCTTGTTACCGTCCTCGTAGAACTTCTGGAAGTCGGCAGCCATGCCGGCGACAAGCGCCTGGAGCTCGGTGTAGCGAGCCGCCGTGGACGAGCTCGCGGTTTCGTTGGGCTGGATGTTTTCGTTGGTCTGCATGGGGGGCCTACCTTGCCCCAGGGCTGTGACAACGGCAACCAAGGCCTGTTCACAGGCCCCTCAGATTCGCGAAAAACGCAGGTTGAAGCCCGCTCCCCCCCGTAATCACACGATTTGAAGGGGTGGCACGACGATTCCGGATGGGCGCAGGACTCGTGCCACCGAGCGAGCGCTCGCCGTCACCCCCGACCCGCATTCGGCGCAAGGAGGGCCATGCGGCACCCGGCCGCGCCGGGCCGCAAGCGCTGCTCCCGGAGCCGCCGCACGGGTTGGCGGCCCACCTGTCCGATCGAGATACCCTCCGTTCATTGGTCCCTGGTCCAGCTCGTGGCGTGCGGCGGCGGCTCCCCGGGCAGCGGAGCGCCCGATGCGGCTGTCGGCACCGACTCCCGCGCTGCGGACGCCGCGGCCGGCACTCCACTCGACGGCATCGGTGAGGTCGAGCTCGTGCAGGGCGGCTTCATGTTCACCGAGGGTCCGCAGTGGCGCGAGGCCGAGGGCGAGCTCGTGTTCTCCGACATCCCGGCGAGACTTCGACGCCGAGCGGCCGAACGGCATCGGGCTGGCGCTCGACAGCAAGACGCTCCGCCTCGCGAACCCCGGCGAGCCGCGCCGCCGAGCTACTGAGCGGTCGCGCCCGCCGAGGCGGTCACCGAGGCCGAGACCTCGACGGACACCGAGAACCGCGCCTGGATCTGCGCGGCGGCCCCGACGACACCGGCGAGCTGCGCGACCACGCACGCCCCGCGAGCGCCGAGCTGGCCGGCGAGCTCGCCCGAGTCGTGGACCAGCGACGCGCCGGTCTGCACCCACAGCACGAGCGCGCGGCCGGCGAGCTCGAGCTTCTTGCTCGCGGTGAGCAGCACGGGCACGCCCGCGTTGATCGCGGCCATCGCCTTGTTCCACTTCGTCGCGTCGACCACGGTGACGTCCTGCTGCACGATCTCGGTCTTCGCCGGCGTGCAGGTCGTACGCGTCGTGGCGCGGACCTCCGCGGAGGCCTTGCAGGTCGCCGACGCCTCGACATCGGCGTAGCCCTCGCACGAGCCGTTGCAGTCGCCGCGGCAGGTGCCGTCGCACTGGCCGCTGCACTGGGCCGCGTTGCCGGTCGAGCAGGTGCCGTCGCACGCGCCGCTGCAGGTGCCGCCGCAGCGGCCCTCGCAGCTGATGTCGACGTTGGCCTGCGCCTTCGCCTCGCACTCCGCGACGAAGCCCGCGGTGAAGTCGACATCGGTCTTGCAGACCGGCGGCGTGTACTTGGTGACGAGGCGCTTCTCGCTCTTGATGCTGACCTGGAGGTTCGCCTCGAGCTCCTGCTTCGCGCGCATGCACACGGTGCGGGTGTCCCCGGTGGTCGGCGTGCCGAGCTCGGTGTTCATCCGCACGCACGCGTCGCGCACCGTGTTCTCGAGCTCGAGGCTCGATCGATCGAGCTCCGCCGACGCGACGAGGAACGCGTACAGCTTGCGGCCGACGTCGCTCGTGTTGATCGTGCCGCACGCGTCGGGGTTGACGCCGACCGCGCCATCGCCGCCGCCGGCGCCGCGCGGTGGCGGTGGACAGGCCGCCAGCGCAGCCGCGAGGCACACACCGAGACACGCACGCAAAAGAAGCTTCATGACCGCGGATGTTGCTGGAACCTGCAGACCACGTGCAAGTCAGCTGAGGCGGATACATCGAGTAGAGTGGGCCCCATCATGAGTTTCGAGTTCCTGTCCAACGAGTGGTTCACGAAGGTCGACGAGCTCGTCGCCGCCGCCGGCGATCTGCAGATCCCCGACGCGATGCGCACCGCCGAGGTCAACATCACGGTGAAGTCCGCGAAGGGCGACGCCAAGCTGTTCATGAAGGAGGGCCTGTTCCAGCGCGGCCACGAGCCGAGCTACACGACGTCGCTGACGCTCGACGAGGACATCGCTCGCAAGATCTTCGTCGATGGCGACACCGCGGCCGGCGTGCAGGCGTTCCTCGCGGGTCAGATCCAGGTCGACGGCGATCTCGCGAAGGTGGTCGCGATGCAGACCGTCGAGCCGAGCGAGCCGCAGAAGCGGCTGACGCGCCAGATCGCCGCGATCACCGCCTGATCGGGGCGCGATCCGCGCTATAGCAGCGGGCAGGAGGAACCGATGAAGAAGGCATTCCTGGCGCTGACGGTGATCGCGGGTGTGGGCTACGGAGTCGTACGCTGGCAGGGTGCCGAGACACCCGCGCCGCGCGACGACGCGAGCCTCGTCACCGATCGGCTGTGGATCGATCACATCCCGCGCAGCGACAAGGATGTGGTCCAGGTCTTCGCGGCGCTCACGCAGGAGCCGGTCGGCGTGTTCCAGGCGACCTCGCAATGGAAGGGCGAGTTCGAGGTGTTCCGGTACGAGCAGCACGGCAACGAGCTGCGCATGCTGTTCCCGCAGACCGGCACGCGCGATCGCGTCAAGGCGAAGGCGACCGAGTGCGACCGAGGCGGCATGGACTATTGCCTCGAGTTGCAGGGCGCGAGCCACGGCGTCAAGCGCTACTACTCGCGCGAGGGCTGGGAGATCGGCTCCATCCGCGACGTCGATACGCTCGCGCGCACGCTGGCGCAGTAGCGCTCAGCAGTCCTCGAGGCCGATCCAGAGCGGGAAGCCCGCCTCGCGAGTCCGCCGCCGCGCCGCCGCGATCTTGTCGCGCGCGACCGCGAGCTTGTAGCGGCCGACGATGGCGCGACCCTGCTCGTGGGTTTGTTGCGTGAGCGCCTCGGCCTGCTCGTTGGCCAGCCCGAACACCTCGCGCAGCACTGCCACCACGAGCTCGCGCGTCGTGTAGTCGTCGTTGCGGAGCACGACGTGGACCTCGGTGCGCTCGATCCCGCCGGCCAGCTCGGTCGATGGCTCCGGCATGCCGTGCGCGAGCACGAAGAGGAGCGCGGTCGGTTCGATCGTCGCGGCGGCGGCGGCGGCGCGGGCGACGTCGCTAGTCGCGAGCCGCGCCCACAGATCGACGACCGTCGCCGGCCGGCCATGCGAGCGCGCCGCGAGCAACGTGTAGCCGAGCACGCGCGCACCCTCGTGCATCGCGTCGTCGTCGTGTGCGGGCCGCTTGTCGAGCTCGGCCTGGACGTGGCTCTCGAACGCGACCGCGTCGCCGTCGAGCCGGCGGATGGCGGCGACGAAGCTCTCGTCCTGGACGAGCCCGTGCAGGAGGTGCAGCGGCCACAAGTAGCCGTGCCCGCGCGTCTGTGCCTCGTGCTGCGCGACGCCGATCACGACCTCGAGGTCGGGATCACGCGGGACATCGAAGAGCTTGCGCTCCCGCCGCCGCTGCAGCCGCCACCAGCCGTAGCTGGCGCCGGCGCTCGCGGCGAGCAGACCGAGGAGCTCGAAGGGCACCCTCGAAGTGTACGTCAGTCGCGGCGAATGCAGAGGTACACGCGGCCCGCCTTGCGCCCGCGCTGGAGCTCGATCGTCGTCGTATCGGCGCCGGCCCGGCGCGGGAACGTGTGCGTGATCCCGGGCGGCCCCTTGCCGGCCGCAAACGCCCGGATGTGCTCGGCGAGCGCGCGGTTCGTCGGGCCCGGGGCCACGTCGCCGAAGAAATCACGGCCGATCGCGCGCCAGCGCTGGATCCCGCTCCGTTCGGACTCGGTACGGTTCATGCGCAGCACGGTCATCGTCTCGCTCAGGCACACGACGCCAAACGGCAGCTCGTCGAGGGCTCTATCGTCGAGATCATCCAGCATGTCTATTCGAGTCCAAAACTCGGTCCGACGTTACACTCGAAACCATGCCAGATCGACGGGTGATCGTATTCCGGTCGCGGCTGCGGCCCGAGGCGGAGGCGGATTTCAACCGCCATGCCGAGCACGTCCATGCCCGTGCGATCGCGATGCCGGGCTTCCTCTCCAGCAAGGATTTCAGCGCGCAGGACGGCGAGCGGTTGACCATCGTGGAGTGGCAGTCGGCCGCCGGTCTCGCCGGCTGGCGCGACGATCCGATGCACCGCGAAGCGCAGCAGCTCGGCCGCGATCGGTACTATGCGAGCTATCAGATCCAGGTCTGCAGCGAGCTGCGCGCGTCGAGCTTCGACGGTGCGGCGTGGACCCAGACCGATCGCGATCCGAGCCGGCTCGTCACGATCGCCGAGCGCTGGCTCGCCTGCTTCGAGCGGCGCGATCTCGACGGCCTGCTCGCGCTCTATGCCGACGACGCGATCCACACCTCGCCGAAGATCCGCGCGCGTCATCCGGAGACCGGCGGCCAGTTACGTGGCAAGCCGGCGCTGCGCGCGTGGTGGCAGGATGCATTCGAGCGGCTGCCCGCACTGCACTACGCACCGACGTCACTCACCGCGGACGCTCACCGCGTGGTCATGGAGTACGTGCGGCAGGTCCCCGGCGAGCCCGATCTGCCGGTCTCCGAGGTCCTCGAGGTCGCCGGCGGCCTCATCATCGCGAGCCGCGTGTACCATGGCTGAGCGGCTCCACGAGTGGCTCGCGGCGCGACCGTTCGCGCTCGCGATGTCGAGCGGCTTCTTCTCGTTCTTCGCGCACACCGGCATGCTCGCGTCGCTGACGCGCGGCGCGCTCGCGCCGAACCTGGTCGCCGGGTCGAGTGCGGGCGCGCTCGTCGGCGGTGCATGGGCAGCGGGGCTCGAGCCGGGAGCGCTCGAGGAGCGGCTCGTCGGGCTGCGCCGCGATGACTTCTGGGATCCGGCGCCGGGTGCGGGCCTGCTCGCCGGCAAGCGCTTCGATCGGTTGCTGCGCGAGCTGTTGCCGACGACCGCGATGCGCGCGTGCCGCGTACCGGTGCGGATCAGCGCGTTCGATATCGCGCGGCGGCGCACCAGCGTCCTCGATGATGCGGATCTCGCGCACGCGATCCGGGCATCGTGCGCGGTTCCCGCGCTGTTCCACCCGGTATGGATCTCCCGCCGGGCGTACTGGGATGGCGGCATCCTCGATCGGCCCGGTCTCGCCGGCATCCCGGCCGGCGAGCGTGTGCTGTTCCATCACATCGGCTCGCGCTCGCCGTGGCGCCTGCGTCTGGGCCTGCCGCGCCGGCCCGGCATGGTGACGCTGGTCCTCGATGGCCTGCCGCGCTCGGGGCCATTCCGGCTCGACGCCGGACGTCGCGCACTCGCGCTCGCCCGCGAGGCGACGCTGCGCGCGCTCGACGCGCCGATCCACGAGGGTGTCGTGCGCGTCACCGTGTGAGCTGCGCGCGCGGGCGCTACAGCGTCGTCAGCCAGGACCGGATGGCCAGCTCGGCGTTCGGGATCGTGCTGCGAATCGTGGCGTGGTCTCGCAGGAACTGCAGCGCGTGACGATTCTCCAGCTCGCGCACGAGCGACGCGATGTCCTGCAGCCGCGGGGTGAGCTCGAGCAGACGGTGGTCATCGCTGCCATGCACGAACGCGATGTCGGTCACCCGGATCCACGACGTGCGGCCCGCGTGCGCGAACCGAAATCCCCACTCCTCGGCGTAGATCAGGAGCTCGAAGCGCGTCGCGCCCTCGTCGACCTCGAGCGTCGCCTGACGAGGCGCGATCTCGAGGCGGATCTCGATATCCCACGACTTGTCGACCGGCGTGAGTCCGCGCTCGGCAGCCCAGGCCGCCGCCGCGAACATGCCGGAGCGCGTGTCGAGGCCGCGGGGCGTGCCGATCGGGTGCGCACTCGTCGTCTGTTCCGGATCTGACTCGCGCGACTGCGCGTCCGGCTTCGTTGGTGGACGAGAGTGACGACTCCGACCCGACATCCTACGTGGTTCGACGCTAGCACGCGCGATCGGGCACCGCCGACGAAAGAACCGTTTGTGTGCAGACGAGCGCGTGCGCTCGCGTGCGCTCCTGCCACGCCGACACGCCTCCGGCGCGACGAGCGACCTAGAGCACGCCCCGCGCGCGCAGGATCTCCTCGATGGTGGCGCGGCGCTGGTCGAGCTCGTCGGGATCCTTCACCGGCTGGAACCTGCCGTCGGGTCCATTGCGCGGCACCTCGACGAAGTGGGTGGGCAAGAACGCGGTGAGCTGACCGACGAGGCGCTCGAACTGGATGACCTTGGCGTCGCCGACCTTCTTCTCGACGCGGAAGAACGTGAGATCGAAGTCGCGGTCGATCGCGGCGGCGTCGAACACGAACGAGTTCGTGTTGAACAGCGGGATCGCGTCTTGATCGAAGCTCGGCGGGAACCGGAATGCCTCGACGATCTGCGGCACGCCGTCGACGCGCGCGGGCGCGCCGCCTTTGTCGCCGCGATCCTTGCGCACGACCTCGGCGGAGATCGCGGCGCCGCCGGCGAGGTGAGCGCCGATGATCGCGGGATCGAGTGTGGCGCCGAGGTTGTCGACGTTGGACATGTAGAGCAGCGTGCCGCCCGCGCGCCGGAACCCGGCGAGCACGCCGCTCGCGCGGAGCGCGAACGTGAGGTCGCCGTGGCCGGTCGCGTAGGGTGATGGCTCGCCGTCCTCGCGGAACAGCTCGCCGCCAGGCGTGAGGCGCAGCGAGACGAGCTGCGGGAAGCACGTGATCGGTGCCGCGTCGGCCTCGAGTCGCTCGGCGCGCACCTGCTCGACGATCCGATCGTGCGTCGCGAAGCTCGTCATCACGTAGGTCGTGATCGGCACGCCGAGCCGAGTGCCGAGGTGGCGGACGTCGGCGTGCTTGAGATCGAGGAACGAGCGGCCGCCGGTGACCGGCACCGCGGCCTTGACGACGCCGCCGAACCGCGTCGCCATGCCGCCGGCGAGCACGACGACGCCGACCTGGCCGGCGCGGATCGCCTGCTCGCCACGCGCGACGAGCTCGGCATGCGCGGGCGTGCCGAGCTGGGGGAGCGCCATGACGTCATCACCCGCGGGTGGCTCGATCGCGCCGGTGATGAAGTTGTCGGCGGTCTCGCCCGCGCGCGCGGCGAACCGCTTCAGCTGCTGCTCGTCGAAGCCAAACCGTTCGAGGGACGTCACCGCGAGAGTCTAGCGGCGGTTACCCGAAACGGCGCGTCAGCGGACCTGAAACGGCTGCTCGAACGTCGAGCGCACGGGCACACCGTGCTCGTCGAGCGCGGGCTCGTAGCGGAACTGCCAGATCGCGTTCGCGGCATGCTCGGCGCGAGAGCCGGGCCGCATCGTCAGCATGCGCGCGCCGACGACCGCGCCATCCTCGTCGACGGTGACCCGCGCGACGAACAGATACGAGTCGTCGATCACCTCGACGTCACGGTTCGGCCAGATCAGCCGCGCGGCGCGCGCCTTCGACGGGGGTGGTGGGACCGGCACCGGCGGTGGCGGCACGTCGTTGACCACGCGCATGCCGGTGCCCGCACCGAACCCGAGCCCGGTGCCGCGGCCGTCGCCGTGACCGGTGCCCTCGCCGACACCGGCGCTGTTCGATATCGCCTCGGTGCGAATCGATAGCCGCGACCACGGATCGCGCGCTCGGGCTCGCGGCCCGTGCACCGAGAGCGCGCGCGAGGATCGCCGGGGCGCCGTGCTCGCCACCGCCGCGTTCGCCGGCGCGCCACCGCCTCCGCTCGCCAGCTCGATCACCGCGATCTCGATCGGCGCGGGCTCGACGTCGGGCGTGGCCGGCGCGGGGGCACGCGCGCGAGAGGTGTCCTCGCGCACGATCAACCACAGCGCGAGCGCGTGAACGGCGACAGAGACGGCGAGCCAGCGCACGTGTCGAGCGTGCCGGATCCGCGGCGCCTCGTGCGATCACGCCTGATGACGGCTGCGAACCGGAGTAAGCTGGCGCGACGGAGAACCACATGGCGCACTGGGAACATCGCGACGAGCCTCGCTGGCAGCAGTTCAAGTTCAACCAGCCCTACGCGAAGGGTCTCGCGCGCCTGCGCGACGAGGTGCTCGCGAAGACAGACTTCGATCCGGCCACGCTCTGGCAGTGGGGCACGATGCAGGCGATGGCGCTCGTCGGCGTGCTCGAGGCCGCCGAGGCGACGTTCGGCGCCGAGGGTCAGAAGATGGTCGGTGACTCGGTGTCCGCGATCGGTCTCGATGTCGGCCGCCAGATCCTCGCCGGCGTCGAGATCCCGCCGGAGATGACGGAGGCCGAGTTCTTCTCGTTCTACGCGACGGTGATCAACCGCATCGCGTACGCCTCGCTCGAGGCGCCGAAGATCGATAACGACGGCCAGGTCAGCTTCGACATCCTGTGGTGCCCGCACCAGGATCACTACAAGGCGTTCGATTGCCGCATCCAGCGCTACTTCGTGCGCGGGATGATCGACGCGGCGCGCGAGCACGCGCTCGGCAAGGGCTGGCAGGTGCGGTTCGACTCGACCATCCCGGCCGGCGCGCAGACGTGTCACTTCACGCTGTGGAACGCGACCGAGGCCGAAGCGGCCGAGTGGGACAAGTACTCGCAGCTGCTCGAGGTCAAGGCGCTGACCCGGCATCGCCGGTAGCGCGGGCTCAGAACAGCTCGCCCTGGTTCGGGTTGCCGATCGGCGCGATGCACTGCGCGTCGTCGTGGTCGGCCGAGGCCATCCGCGTGCTCACCGCGTCGGCGCGCCAGCCCGGCAGCGTCGTCGCGACGAGCAGCTCGGTCGCCTCGTCGGGACGGACGCGCGGATCGAGCCACGCGTCGTACGACTCGGCGCCGATCACGATCGGCATCGCGTCGTGCACGCGGGTGACGAGCGGCGGGCCGAGCAGCAGCGCGAAGCTCGGCTGGCCATCATCGGCGTTCTCGTTCCACACCCCGGCGAACCCGATCACGCGGCCCGGCTGCGGATGAAACCAGATCGGCTGCTTGAGCTCGCGCCACGCGTAACAACCGTCGGCGAGCACGAGGCAGCGCTGCTGCGTGTACGCGTCACGCAGTAGCGGCGTGCCGGCGATGGCCTCGAGCGGCGCCGCGTGGACGAGCGGACCGCGCTTGCCACCGTGGCCGCTCCAGCGGGGTAGCAGTCCCCAGCGCAGCTGCTCGATCACACGTACGCCGTCGCGCACGATCGTGACCGGCGCGTGCTGGCCGGGAGCGATGTTGAACCGTGGCGCCAGCTCGCAGCTGTGCGCGGCCGCAAACGCTTCGCGCCCGTCGCCTGCCGCCGTGAGCGTGTAGTGCAGCTCCCCGCGCATGGACCGTGAAGGAAGGGTAGCGAGATTCAGTGTCCCGGGAAGCAGGTCCGCAGGCCTTGCGCGGGAGCGTGGCAGCGGCGCACGGGTGTGCTGTCAGAGCCCTTTGGTATGACAGCTCACATGGAGCGATTCCCCCGCGGCAGTTTGCCGCCGTTCGAGTTCGCCGCCGTGGCAACCGTCGCGCCCAACGCGGTGAGCAAGCCACCGGCGGTGATCAGGGCGGAGACCGCACCGGAGGTGGTCGCCGACAAGGGGTGCGACCTGTCGACGACATGCCCGAGCTGCGGCGCGCAGATGTTGCCGGAGCACGCGCACTATCGGTGCGGCACGTGCGGCTATCGCGACTCTTGCTGTTTTTGATCTGCGGCGTCAGCAGGTGAGAACGTGAAAGCACCCCGGCGTTAACCCCACGGCGCGCGCGGACGTGCGAGGGTGTGAATGTCGACGGCTTGGGGAAGCCGCGGCAGCTCAGAGTTGTTCTGGGCGCAGTTCGGTACGGACCTTCTCACCGACAACGGTCTCTACGTCGGCCATTCTTGGTCGACTACGGGGGGAACATGACACCGATGGATCTTGGCCGACCGGTGGGGGTCGCCTATCCGCCATTCATCATCGCGGCACTCGACAGTCGAGAGCTCGAGACGCTCGACCGCGCGCTCGCAGCGATCGACGCCGTAGCCGCGAGCACCGTCGACGCGATCAAGCTCGACCGCATGCCGTGGGCGTGGAGCGCGCGGATGATCCAGCGCGCCGAGGCGCACAACCTGACGCTGCTCGCGACCGTCCTCGACGAGGACGCGGTGCAGCGCCTCGACTGGCTCGGCGCGGGCGGCTTCTACCTGGTGTTCGACTGGTCCGATCTGGATCTCGTCGCGACCGCCGCGCGCACCGGCAAGCCGGTCGTGCTGCAGGTCGGCACCGCGTCCGAGCTCGAGCTCGCCGAGGTGGTCGCCACGGTTCACGCGAACGGCAACGGCGGCATCGCGCTCGTGCAGTCGGTGATCGACGTCGACCTCGAGGGGCTCGAGGCGCTGCGCTGTCATGGCTCGGTCGTCGGCATCGCCGATCGGTCGTCTGGCCCCGCGATCGCGCTCGCCGCGATCTCGAAGGGTGCGAGCATCGTCGAGAAGCGGTTCTCGCAGCGCACCGATGGCCGGGCGCTCTGCCCGACCGAGGTCTCCGCGGTCGTCCGCGATGTCGAGCAGGCGTGGGCGTCGCTTGGCAGCGACCGCCACTGGACGATCAATTAAACTGGCGCGGTGAACCATCCGCGGATGACGGCGAGTGGACGCCGGCTGGCGTTCTTCATCGCCGTCCTGATCGCGTTCGCGCTGCCCAAGCACGTCGAGTGCGGGTTTCCGGGTCGCGAGTGCTCGCGCCTCGTCGGCCACCGCGAGTGCACCGAGTACGAGATCGAGCCGTGGGTGTTCTACGGGCTCGAGCACCTGTTTCACCGCAACATCGGGTTCGCGTACTCGTCGGGCGACGGCTGCACCTCCTAGAAACTCGCTCTGGCGCGGGCCTTGCCTCGCTCATGCCGAGGAGGCGCAGCATGAAGCTATTCAGTTTTCCCGGCGCGTTCTTGCTCGGTGCCGGGCTGACGTATTTCCTCGATCCCGTACGCGGCCGACGACGTCGCGCGCGGATCAACGAGGCGGTGATCCACGCCCAGCGGCAGGAGCGCGAGCTCCTCGGCAAGGCGGCGCGCGACGCGAGCAATCGCGCGCACGGCCTCGTCGAGCGCGTGAAGCATCGGCCATCTCCCGACGCACCGGATCAGGTGATCGAGAGCCGCGTGCGGGCGTGTCTCGGGCGCGCCGTGTCGCACCCGGGCGCGCTCGATCTCGTCGTGGCGGATGGCCGCGTGATCTTGCGCGGCCCGGTGTTCGCGTACGAGGCCGAGCACGTGTTGCGCTCGGTCCGTCGCGTGCCCGGCGTACGCGATGTCATCGACCGCATGGAGCGACACGCCACGGCGGGCTCGATCTCGTCGCTGCAGGGCGAGGGCCGCTCGGTCCGCAAGCGCGTGTGGTCGCCGACGAAGCAGGTCGCGGCCATGGGCATCGGTGCAGGCGTCGCGCTGTACGGCTGGTTCGTGCGCGGTGGCGTGCTCGGCACCCTGCTGGGGTTCGCGGGCGGAGCGCTCGTCCTGCGCGGCACGCTCAACCAGCCGATGCCCGAGCTGGTCGGCCGTGGCCGCGGCGTGACCGTGCAGAAGACGATCGTGATCGATCGACCGGTCCACGAGGTGTTTGACCTGTGCAGCCGGTTCGACAACTTCCCGATGTTCATGCAGCACGTGCGCGAGGTCGATCTCGAGATCGGCGGCCGCAAGTCGCGGTGGACCGTCGACGGCCCGGCCGGCACCCGGCTGGAGTTCGAGGCCGAAACGGTCGCGTTCGATCCGGACCGCGTGATCGCATGGCGCACGGTCGCGAACCAGCCGATCGATCACGAGGGGCGCGTGCGCTTCGAGGCGATGGACGGCAGCACGCGCGTGCACGTGCAGATGACGTACCGGCCCCCGGGCGGCATCGTCGGTCACGCGCTCGCCCACATCCTGGGCTGGGATCCGAAGGCCCGCATGGACGACGACCTGATCCGCCTCAAGGCGCTGCTCGAGGAGGGTAAGACCCGCGCGCACCAGCAGCGCATCGAGCTGGCCGACCTGCACTGATACAGTCGCTCCGCGATGGCGCGACTGCGCGATGTCACCATGCAGCGCCCGACGATCCTGTTCGTCGGTATCAACCCCGGCGAGAGGTCGGGCAAGATCGGCCATCACTTCGCGGGTCCGGGCAACCCGTTCTGGAAGCTGCTCCACGCCGCCGGCATCACGCCGGTCGAGCTGCGCGCCGACGAGGATCAGCGGCTGACCGAGTTCCACCACGGGCTCGTCAACCTGTGCACGCGGCCGACGCGGACCGCCGCGGAGCTGACCGCGGCCGAGCTCGCGCGCGGCGCCCGCCGGCTCGCCGGCATCGTCGGTGCGCTCGAGCCCGAGGTCGTCGCGCTGGTCGGCGTCACGCTGTACCCGATCGTGTGCAGGCATCTGCGCGTCGCGAAGCGCCACCAGACGCCGGGGCCCGGGCCCAAGCCCGAGCTCGTCGCGGGCGCGCGGCTGTTCGTCGTGCCGAACCCGAGCGGGCTCAACGCGTCGTTCCCGACGTTCGCGGCGAAGCTGCCGTGGTTTCGCCAGCTCGCGCTCTACGCCGGACTCGGCGTGGCGCCGGCGCCGTCGGCGTAGCGTCAGTTCGAGCGCAGGATGGGGCGCATGCGATCGATTCGCGCGGACAGGGCAGGCGCGAGCGGGGCGGGTGCCGTCGAGTGCAGCGCGGCCTCCGGCAGTACCTGGCCGGTCACCGCGGCGATGATCGGGAGGCGGCGAGCCGGTAGCTGGGCCGCCGCGATCGCGAGCGACTGCGCGGTGTTGTCGCGCAGCGCGCGCACCGCGGTCTCGAGCCGGCCGCGGACCTGGCCGCGCGCGAGGATCGTGCTCTCGCCGGAGGGCTCGAGCCACGTCGTGTCGAGCTCCATCGCGCCTTGCACCATCGCGATCTCGTCGCCGGTCAGCCCCGAGCCGAGCATCCAGTCGTGCAGCGGGCCGGCGTGGACGTCGGCCAGGCGCACCTGGTTGTTCTCGCGCGCGACCGCGTCGACGAGGTCCGCGTGGCCGGAGCGGTAGATCACCTCCGCCATCGGACAG
>DAIRFU010000558.1:0-4804 GCA_036794935.1 Kofleriaceae bacterium
GGATCGGATCGTCGGCGACGAACGGCTTTCTGCCGGTCAGCATCTCGAACAGCATCACGCCGCACGCGTAGAGATCGGTCCGCGCGTCGACGTCGCTGCCCTTGCACTGCTCGGGCGCCATGTAGTTCGGCGTGCCGACGACGATGCCGGTCGTCAGCTTCGTCGAGCCCTCCATGATGCGGGCGAGCCCGAAGTCGAGGATGCGGACCTGCTGGCCGAACCCCGCCTTCTCCGAGATCATGATGTTCGCCGGCTTGATGTCGCGATGCACGATGCCGAGCTCGTGCGCGTGCGCGAGACCCGCCAGCACCTGACGCGTGACGTCCGCCGCGTGCGTGACGTCGAGGCGGCGGGCCTTCTCGAGCAGCTCGATGAGGCTCGTGCCGCGCACCAGATCCATGACGAGGAACGGCTTGTCATCGTGGAGCCCGAAATCGATCACCGACACGCAGTTCGGGTGCTCGAGCAGCGCCATCAGCTTGGCCTCGCGCTCGAAGCGCTGGCGACTGGCGAGCTCGTCGGGGAGCTCCTGATGCATCACCTTGATCGCGACGGCGCGGCCGAGCTTGAGCCGCTCGCCACGGTACACGCTGCCCATCGCGCCTTCGGCGATCGGCTCGATGACCTGATAGCGACCGTCGAGCACGGTCCCGCTGAGGTCCGTATCAACCACGCCCCGACGATACCAGCCTGTGCTACGGACAGCACATGCGCCGCGTGCTGATCGTCCTCGCCGTGCTCCTGGGCTGTGGTGGGGGCAAGCGCGAGCCGGCGCCGAGCGGGCCGCCCCGCATCGTCTCGCTGACCCCGTCGGCTACCGAGGTGGTCGCGGCGCTCGGCGCGACGTCGCTGCTCGTCGGCGTCGACCAGTACTCCGATTACCCCGAGCAGGTGGAGGCGCTGCCGAAGGTCGGCTCGTTCTTGATGCCGAACCTCGAGGCGATCGTCGCGCTGCGGCCGACGATCGTGATCGTCGACGACATTCACAGCCAGGTCGCCGGCGCGCTGCACGATCGCGGGCTCGACACCGTCGAGTGCGACATGCACGCGCTCCCCGACGTCAAGCACGCGCTGCGCACGCTCGGCGCCAAGCTCGGCCGCACGCAGCAGGCCGACGCCGCGATCGAGGACATCGAGCGCGCGCTCGAGGAGTACGCCGCGAAGCGCCCGGCGAAGCACCCGCGCGTGCTCGCCGTCATCGACCGCTCGCCCGGCGACCTCGGTGGGCTCGTCGCGGCCGGCCCCGGCAGCTGGGTCGACGAGCTGATCGCGGTCGTCGGCGGCGATAACGTGCTCGCCGCGTCGGGCGTGCGCTATCCGAAGATCTCGCTCGAGGAGGTGCTGATCGGCGAGCCCGAGGTGATCCTCGATCTGTCGTACGCGCCGGACAAGCAGGTCGATCTCGCGCCATGGCAGGAGGTCGACGTGCCCGCGGTCAAGGCCGGCCACGTCCGGGCCGTCGGCGCGGCGTTCCTGCACCGGCCGTCGCCGCGCGTGCGCCAGGCGCTCGAGACGCTCGCCGCCGCGCTGCGCTGACTACTCGCGCGCCGACTCGTCGTGCAGCCGCGCGTGCTCGAGGAGCAGGTGCGTGATGGTGATGTCGAGCTCGGGCGCACCGGCGACCGGCTGGCCTGCGGTCAGCTCGAAGTAGCCGTGCTTCCAGTCGAGCACGTCCATCACGATCGCGCGCGCATCGCTGCCGCCCACCGACGATCGCGCCCGCACGATCTGACCACCCGCGAAGTCGATCCACGCGACGAGCTGGTCGCGCGTCACCGAGAGCTGCCCGCTCTTCTTCTCCTGCTCGAACATCTGGAGCAGCGTCGGCAGGTTGATCTCGACCAGGGTGCCGCGCAGCACGACGCGCTCGGTGTCGCGCTGGCTCGCGCGTGCCCAGCGCCGCGCGCGCAGGATCACCTCGAGCACGGTGAACGGCTTGGGGATGAAGTCGGTGGCGCCGAGCTGGAACGCCTGCAGGCGCGCGAGGTCGGTCGCGTTCGCCGACATCATCATCACGGGCACGGCCGCGAGCTCGCCGTGGCGCCCCATCTCCTGCAGCACGTGCAGCCCGTCGACGACCGGCATGTCGCGCTCGATCAGCGCGACGTCGGGTGTCTTCGACAGGCAGCTGCCGATCGCCTCGATCCCATTCGTCGCGGTCGCGACGAGGAAGCCGGCGGTGCCGAGCGCGGTCGACAGCCGCTCGAGGATGCGCGTCTCCGCATCGGCGACCAGGATCCGCAGGTCGGCCTGCGGGCGCGTCTCGGCGTGGCGCTCGAGCAGGCGCGCGATCGCATCGAGGAACGCCTGCTCGCCCGGCCGCATCGGCTCGCGAAACATCACGCCGATCCCCGGGAATCTCCCGAGCGTACGCGCCTCGACCTCGCCGAGGCTGTGCGTGACCTGGCCGGTCATCACGTGGCGCTGGCCATTCGGTGAAATGACGACCTGGATCACCGTGCCGGCGGCCAGCGGCGGCGACAGCCGGATGAACATGCCGAGCGCCGACAGGTCCTGTGACACCGCACGCAGCTTCCTGCCCTCGGTGATCACCTCCACCGGCAGGTTCATGTTGACGCGATCGTTACGGCGCCGCACGAGTCTCTTGGCTACCGCGTTTCCGACGGCGTTGCTACTTGGTACAAGCGATGTCGTGTGGCTGGAGCTGACCGATGTCGACGTCGCGCTCGGCGGGCGAACCGTCGTGCGCGGGGTCAGCGCGGGGGTCGATCGGGGGGACCTCGTCGTCATCGTCGGGCCCAACGGTGCCGGCAAGTCGACGCTCCTCCGCGCGATCGCCGGCCTGGTCGAGACGAGTGGTGGCAGCGTGCGCTGCCTCGGCCACGATCCGGCGCGCACCGCGCGGCGCGTGCTCGCGCGCGACCTCGCGTACCTGCCGCAGCAGTACGAGCTCGCGTTCCCGTTCCTCGTCGAGGAGGTCGTGCTGCTCGGCCGCTACGCGCGCCAGCGCGGGCTCGGGCTGCCATCGGAGGACGATCTCGCCGCGGCACGTGCGGCGATGCACGCGTGCGATGTCGAGGCACTCGCGACCCGGCGCTTCGACGAGCTCTCCGGCGGCGAGGCGCGCCGCGTGATCCTCGCGCAGGCGATGTGTCAGGGCGCGCGGTGCGTGCTGCTCGACGAGCCGACCGCCGGCCTCGATCCGGCCCACGCGCGCGCGGTGTTCGAGATGGTGCGGGCGCACTGCGACGGCGGCGCCGCGGCGATCGTCGTCACCCACGATCTCGATCTCGCGCTCCGCCACGGCGGCACGATGTGGCTCGTCGCCGACGGCCGCATCGCCGCGCGCGGTGCGCCCGCGGACGTCCTCGCATCGGCGGCGACCCGCGCCGCGTTCGAGCTCGCGATCCACGTCGGTGCGCTGCCGAGCGGCGCGAAGTTCGCGGTGCCGGCGTGAGCGGCTTTGTCAGCGGGCGCGGTGCGCGGCTGACCGCCGGCCGTCTGTTCGGTGCGCTCGCGCTGTGCGCCGCGGTGTGCGCGGCCGTGTCGCTGCTCGCGCCGCAGCTCGGCGTCGTGATGACGAAGAGTGGCCGCTCGCTCGAGCTGCTCGGCACCGCCGCGTTCGATACCGCCACCCAGCAGCACCAGCTGTTCATGGTGCGGCTGCCGCGCGTGCTCGCCGCGATCCTCGTCGGCGCGGCGCTGTCCGCCTCGGGGTGCGCGCTGCAGGCGCTGCTGCGCAACCCGCTCGCCGAGCCGTTCACGCTCGGCATCTCGTCGGGCAGCTCGCTCGCCGCGGTGCTCGCGATGCGGCTCGGCATCGAGGATGCGTTCGGCGGAGCCGGCGTGGCGCTCTCCGCGCTCGCGGGCGCGCTCGCGACGCTGATCCTGATCGAGCGGCTCGGCCGCGTCGGCCGTCACCTGCCGCCGGCCACGATCGTGCTCGCCGGCGTCACGATCTCGATGTTCTGCTCGTCGGCGACGCTGCTGATCCAGTACACCAGCGACTTCTCGGACATCGGCCACATGCTCGCGTGGATGATCGGCGCGCTCGACAGCGTGCGCCTGGTCTCCGTCCAGTACGCGGCGGCGCCGATCGCGCTCGGCCTCGCCGTGCTCGTGTTCTACGCGCGCGAGCTCAACGCGCTCGCCGCCGGGCCCGACGTCGCGGCGTCCCTCGGTGTCGCGGTCGCGCGCACCGAGACGATCATCTTCGCGGTGTCCTCGCTGCTCGTCGGCGTCGCGATCGCGGTCGCCGGACCGATCGGCTTTGTCGGGCTCGTCGTGCCGCACGCCTTGCGCGCGCTGCTCGGGCCCGATCATCGGTTGCTCGTGCCGGCGTCGATGTTCGGTGGCGCCACGCTGCTCGTCATGTGCGACACGCTCGCACGCACGGTGACCTGGCCGTCGCCGCTGCCCACCGGCGCCGTGACCGCGGTGCTCGGCGGCCCGTTCTTCATCGCGATCCTCGTGCGCGGCAAGCGCAATGCGGCGCTGTGGGGCGGCGCCTAGCGGTTCGCGGCGCTACGCTGCAGGTGGGGAACGTCGATGAGTCAGGTCCTGCAGCACGTGATCGCGGCGATCGGCCCTGCCTCGGAGGCCAATGCCGAGGCGGTCCGCGCGAAGATCGCGTGCGCGAACGCGCCGATGCTCGAGCGGCTCGGCGCGGCCCTCGCCGGTGCGCAGCACACCCCCGCACCGCGCAGCGCGCGCCGGCTGATCGTCGTCGTCGCGGGTGACCACGGCGTCGGCGATCCCGGCATCGCGATGGGCGCCGATCACCCGACCGTCATCGCGGCCCACGCGATCGCCGACGGCGCCGCGGCCCTCTGCCAGGTCGCGC
>DAIRFU010000559.1:0-4794 GCA_036794935.1 Kofleriaceae bacterium
AAGCGGTTCTCGCGTCGCGTACGTCAACGCGAGTTCCAACACCATCTGGGTGACGGACGTCGACGCCGGAGGTACGCCTTCGCAGATCACGCCACCGCCAGGAAGTGACGGAGCGATGGCGTGGTCGCCCGACGGACTGAAGCTGCTGTTTGGAACCGCGCGTGCCAGACTGGCCTACTCTCAACTGTTCATCGTGAACGCAGATGGCTCCAACCTGAAGCGCTTCTCCAGCACGACGAGCGACATGGGCGCACCATCCTGGCATTGATGATGAACTGCGACGAGCGATCCGCGACGTTCACCTCTTGACATCGTCGCGTGGTCCTTGCTACACTGCTCGCCCTGGGAGTCGCGTCCCGATGTTCACGAGTCGATGCACCACGCCGCTGGCGTGTGCGTTGGCCCAACCCCGACAAGAACCACTCGTCGGGCGATCATCGGCGGCGCGATTTCTCGTTTCCGGACTTCACTGCAACTCGGCACGCATCGATTCGTACTGACGATCACATGACCACGCTCACGCATCTCCACACCGTACGCCCACGGCACGCCGGCGAACACCGGCTCGCCGGGAGCTGGTGCGCGCCCCTGGGCGCGACGGGGACGCGCGCGCAATGGTTCGTCGATGCCGCGCGCAGCATGCGCGGCTCGCGAATGAGCCAGCAGGGCGACCGAAAGCAGCAGTCGATTGCAGTGACGATCAGCAGGACGAGCGAGTTGGGGTATCGACCGCTCGACGCAGGAAAAGGTGGTGCAGGGTCCGGGTACCGAGGGGATGCGCCATAGCGCATTCGCCTCCATCATCGGATCGGAGCGGTTCGACACGCCCCACCTGCGCCATGAGCCAGGTGGGGCGTTCGCGTTTGACGGCAAGGCCGTCATCCCGAGCGAGCAACGCGAGTCGAGGGATCTGCACTGCGAATCTCTTCTCTTGGAACCGCTGATTGACAACCGATGGTCTGGGAAGAAACACGCAGCACAGGCAGTACTCGCAACACCGTGGAGTGCCGTCGGCCGGCGTGACATGGTGCAATGAGCAGAGGCGAACGCGACTCCCACTGCTCGGCGCATCCGCTGTCACGTCGCGCCGCCGGCGCACCACACTCGCAGGACGGTCGTACGTCGCAGTCCCTCCGGCGCGCGCGCGGTGCCGCACTCACCTCGCGTCGGAGGTCGCGCTGGGAAGAGAGCGCACGCTCACCCCGTCGTATGCGACGAAGGCACCGTTACCAGCAATCCGTTTTCACAGGAGAGTCGTAGCTCAGTTGGTCAGAGCGGGAGAAGTCCCTCGCCGTTCCCTTGTCCGTACGCCGGGCCGAAGGATCGAGGGTTATCTAACCTCCAGGACGCGAGTTCGATTCTCGCCGGCTCTTCCTGTTTTTTTCAGGCGCGCATGGGCGTTGGCCGCGCGCCACCGGGCACCGTAGCTCAACAGCGATGCACAGAGCACGGCGTCGCCGCACTCGCTTCCATGGTCCACGAGGACGGAGCGGTGCGGACACACGACGACGCGATGCGGGTGCGACTCCCGTCGGTCCGGGCACCATCTCCGAGTGACGGGGGCGAGGGCCCCTCCGCACCTCTTTGCCCACGCTGCACTCAATCGGTGCGGGCCGACGCGCGAGGGTTATCTGGTTCTCATCGGGTTCGAATCCCGACTCGCCCACGTCCCTCACATCACTCGAGCGGGTCGCCGCCTCTCGGTTATCCGTTCCGAAGTTGGGTAGCCTGGCATGACTGCCAGGCTCCGAGACGCACCAACTCATCCGCTCGAGATCAAGGGGTCAGACTCGTTGAACCGATCAAGGAGTCTGACCCCCTTGATCGATCAAGGAGTCTGACCCCTTGATCGGAAGGAGTCTGACCCCTTGATCCGCCTTGATCCGCCTTGATCCGCTCCAGCTCACTCCGCGACGCGCGCGGGTCGCCGCTGCTGGGTTACCGAATCTCACTCGGTGCTCGCGAGAGCACGCCCATCGGCATCGGTCCTCATCCGCGCGCGCCGCGATCCCGCGGCATCGTGCCGCACACTCATTCACACTCGACCACAGGAGGCCGAGCCATGTTCGATTTCACGAAGCACGTCTCGACTCGCCTCCGGCGTCAGATCACGCCGCAGGCCGAGCCGATTCCTGGTTCCACCCAGATCCCCAACTCGGCCGGCGGCAACGCATGGGCCGTCGATCACTGGACGCGGCGCGACCGCTTCCTCGTGCTCGGCGCCGAGGGAGGCACGTACTACATCGGCGAGCGCACGCTCACGGTGGAGCACGCGAAGGCGGTCGTCGACTGCCTGGCCGAGGACGGCGTCCGTGTCGTGCAGCGCACGGTCGAGATCAGCGAGAGCGGCCGCGCGCCGAAGAACGATCCCGCGCTCTTCGTGCTCGCGATGGCGGCTGGTCTCGGCGACGCCGCGACTCGCGCGGTGGCGCTCGCGTCGCTCGAGCGAGTGGCGCGGACGGGCACGCATCTGTTCCACTGGCTGCAGTACGTGAAGGCGTTCCGCGGTTGGGGACGCGGCGTACGGACGGCGGTGGGCCGGTGGTACACGCGGAAGTCTCCGAGCGACCTCGCGTATCAGCTGCTCAAGTACCAGGCGCGCGACGGCTGGGCGCACCGCGATGCGCTCCGCATCGCGCACCCGAAGGCGCCGTCGACCGAGCACGACGCGCTCTTCCGCTTCGCCACGCGCGGGTGGGAGGCGGTCGCGGGCTCGGAGCAGCTGCGCACCGACGTCGGTGCGCGACTCGAGGCAGTGCAGGCGATCCGCCACATGTCGGCCGAGGAGGCCGCGCGCGTGATCCGCGTCTACAAGCTCACGCGCGAGATGGTGCCGACGGAGCTGCTGTCGCGCCCCGTCGTGTGGCACGCGCTGCTCGAGGCGATGCCGCTGACGGCGCTGATCCGCAACCTCGGCGTGATGACGAAGACCGGGCTGCTCGTGCCCGGCGCCGAGGCGACGCGGACGGTCGTCGCTCGACTGGGCGACCGGCAGGCGATCCGGCGTGCACGGGTTCACCCGCTGGCGGTGCTGGCGGCGCTGAAGACGTACGCGCAGGGCGCCGGTATGCGTGGGCAGAACACGTGGACGCCGAATGCGCAGGTGATCGACGCGCTGGACGGCGCCTTCTACCTGGCGTTCGAGAACGTCGAGCCGACCGGCAAGCGCATGCTGCTCGCGCTCGACGTGTCGGGCTCGATGCAGTCGCCCGTGCACGCGATGCCGTATCTGTCGTGCCGCGAGGCGTCGGCAGCGATGGCGCTCGTCACGGCGGCAGTGGAGCCGAGCCATCGCATCGTCGCGTTCACGAACGGTACGTATCCGTCGCAGTGGTCGCGCACGGGCGCCGGGCTGGGCTCCGGCCTCACGCCGCTGGCGATCTCGCCGCGCCAGCGGATGGACGACGTCGTGCAGCAGATCTCGAATCTGCCGTTCGGTGGGACCGACTGCGCCCTGCCGATGGTGGAGGCGCTGAAGCACCACTGGGCGGTGGACACGTTCGTCGTCTACACGGACAGCGAGACGTGGGCCGGCGAGATCCATCCGGCGCAGGCGCTCCGCGAGTACCGGGAGCGAATGGGCATTGCGGCGAAGCTCATCGTCGTCGCGATGACGTCGAACGGGTTCACCATCGCGGACCCGGACGACGCCGGCATGCTCGACGTGGTCGGGTTCGATACGGCCACGCCTGCGGTCATTCAGGATTTCGCGGCGCAGTGATGCCGGTGAGTTGGTGAGTTGGGTAGCTGGCTAGTTGGTCGGTGAACTAGTGAACGAAACGGCCCTGACCACAACCGGCATGGCGACTCCACCGCGGAGGTCGCACGCTGGTTGGGTAGCCCGTGCAGTTGAACTCACCAAGCAACCGACCAGCCAACCAACTATCCAACTCACCAACTCACCGTCACTCAGAACTTGATTCCGCTCAGGTACGTGATACTGGGCGGAATGTTGTGCACCGGATCCGTCGTCTCGTCTTCCAGATAGTAGTACTCCAGACCATCGGCCTTCGCCGCCTTCAGCACCTCGGGCCAGTTCACCTGTCCCTGACCGATCACCGCCTGCAGTGAATCGGGAAGCCCGCCCGAGAGCGAGCCGCGCGGGACGCCGGGCTTCATGTCCTTGATGTGCATCAGCTTGAAGCGGCCGGGATACTTCCGGATGAGCGCGGCCGGATCGACGTTCGGCAGGAAGGTCCACAAGACGTCCATCTCGAACTTCACGTTCTCCGGATCGCTCTCGCGGATCATCAGGTCGAGCAGCGCAGGCCGGCGGCCTTCATCGTCTTGCCGATCTCGTTGAAGTCGGCGATCGCCTTGCGCGCGTCGGCCTCGGTGAACGCGCCCTGGTGCGGATACCACGCAGTGCCGACGTACTTCACGCCGAGCGCCTTCGCGGTGCCGATGACGTTCTGCGGATTCTTCTTGAACTCGTCGAGCCCGATGTGCATCGACGTCGCGTGCAGGTCGGCGGCCTTGAGGCCGGCGGCGAACTGCTCGGGCGTCATCCCGTACAGCCCCGCCGTCTCGACGTGCGTCACGCCCATCGAGCGCGCGAGGCTGAACATCGCCGCGGGATCCTTCGACATCGAGCGCAGGCTCCAGAGCTGCAGGCCGATCGGCGCGCCGACGGATCCGATCGTACGCGTGTTGCTGGCCGCGGCGGTGCCGGGTGCGGGCGAGCCGACGGTGGCGGAACGGGGCGCGCAGGCGAGCGCGGGCGCCAGAACGACGATGGCAGCGAGCGAGCGAACGTTGAAACGCTTCATCATGACTCCAATCACGGGTTCGTTG
>DAIRFU010000068.1:0-16110 GCA_036794935.1 Kofleriaceae bacterium
ATCGTTTGCAAAAGGCGGCGACCAACTCATGAAGGCAGTTATCCTGGCCGCGGGTTGTGCGACGCGGCTACGTCCCCACTCCGATGACACGCCCAAGACCCTGTTGCCGGTCGGGGGCGTGCCCATCCTGCGGCGGACGATCACGAGCCTCATGCGCTGCGGCTTCGACCAGTTCGTCATCGGCACCGGCTACCTCGAGCAGATGGTCAGCCAGGCGGTCGGCAGCTGGTTCCCCGGCCTCGACGTCACCTACGTGACGAACCCAGATTTTCGCACCACGAACAACGCGTACTCGCTGCTGCTGTGCCGGCCCCACGTCGAGAACGACGGCTTCATCCTGCTCGATGGCGATGTCGTGTTCGATCCCGAGGTCGCCGAGGAGCTGGTCGAGCGCGGCCCGGACTGCCTCGCCGTGCGCTCGGTCGGCGAGATTGGTCTCGAGGAAGTGAAGGTCACTGCGGACGTCGAGGACCGCGTGCTCGCGATCGGCAAGCACGTCCCGGTGCGCTCGGCGATGGGCGAGTCGGTCGGGATCGAGCTGTTCGGCGCCGCGTCATCGCGGCGGCTGTTCGCGGCCCTCGAGGCCCGCGTGCGTGAGCAAGGTCTCGTCAACGAGTACTACGAGGCCGCGTTCCAGCAGATCATCGACGAGGGGACGACCCTCTACGGCGTCGACATCGGGTCGATGTATGCGACCGAAATCGATACGATCGACGACCTGCTGGCGGCCAATGCCCGGCTCGCCGCCCGGCCTGCCTTCGACGTCCGCGTCGACGCGGTCCGCCTCGCGGTGTAAAGACCACACCCTCGGTCAGCACGTCTCAGTTGTGCCGGAGGCCCGGATCGGGCGATCATACGGGCCATGAGGCGGCTGCTGTACCTGTTCCTCGCCCTCGCCGGCTGCGCGTCCGCGAGCTCGCAGCAACCCGGCGCCGACGCGAACGGGGGCGGTAGCGATGACAGCGGCGGCGGCGGCTCCGACGACTCGGGAATGCTGCCGGACGCCGGCATGGACATGCCCGACGCGCCCGGGCCCATGACGGTCACCTTGACGCAGACCACGAGCCAGACGCTCAAGGATGCCAACTCGATCGCCTGCGCCAACTCGTCCGACGGCACGACCCGCGGCGCGAGCTACTTCCGCGTGTTCGACCTGCCGGCACTGGGCATCAACAAGGATTTCGCGGTCGAGAAGATCACGTTCCAGGTCGAGACCTGCACCCGGCTGAGCGGCGCGGGTTGCACCAGCGTCGCGGCTCACGTCGGGACCTACTCCGGCGCGGTGGGCGGCGGCACGCTCAACCTCGCGGCAAGGACGGTGCTCGCGACGAACGCGACCGTCACCATTCCGGCCATCGCGTCCGGAACGGGCGGCACGGTCGAGGCACCGATCACCGGGACCGTTCCAGCGGGCCAGAAGCTCATCATCGACATCGAAGCGCCCGACGCCGCGAACACGTACTCGCTGTTCATGGGCTCGAACGACGGCGGAGAGAGCGGCTTTGGCTACATCCTCTCCACGGCCTGCAGCGTGACGAACCCGACGAACATCAGCGCCGTGTCGGCAGACTTTCCGGCGGTCCATCTGCTGATGTCGGTCACCGGCACGTACTGATCGCGATGCCGGCGCGCGCGTAGCTGCGCCGCCGATCCGCCGCGATGTCCTCGAGCGTCGCCGCGACCCGCGCTTCATTCGCGATCATCGTCGCGTGACTCTCGACCGCGAGCGCGTCGGCGACGTCACCGCGCAGCGGGGGCACCAGCCCGCCCAGCATCTGGGCCTGCTCGTTGATGTCGATCACGGCGGGATACGCGCGCACGCTCTCGAGCAACGAGAGCGGGACCAGCTGGAGCATCGGGTCCGGCGAGCGGCGCAGGTACGGGACGAGACGGCCCGGCGATCCCAGATCGAGCGTCGCCTCGGGATGAAACTCGGCGATACCGAGGCCGGGCAGCCGCGCCGCGACGAGATCGCGGATCGCACGCAGATCGGCCGGCGTCGCCGCGAGCTCCGGCGCGATGATCATCGCCACGCGGGTGGAGGGTCGGGCGAGCAGCTGCTCGGCCGTGGTCGCCCACGCATCGCGCGCCGGCGTCCCCCACAGCACGTCGACGGCGATCTCGCCGCCGAGGCGCGCCGGCTTCGCCCACGGACAGAAGCCATAGGTCTCGACGATCTCGACGATGTAGCGGTCGAGCAGCCTGCGCACCTCGGTGAATCTCTCGGTCACGCAACCATTGTACGCGCGTCGTGTCATCTTGAGAGACACGTGAGGAGCTTCGCGATCGTGATCGTGATGAGCGCCGCTACGGCCGCCTCGGCGGAGCCGGACGCGCGGTGCGAGCGCGGCCGAGAGCTCGCCGCGGCCCACGACCTGCCCCGTGCCGCGCTCTACCTGGACGGCTGCAAGGACGACGACAGCGTCCGCGCGCGCAATCAGGTCGTCCACGCGCTCGAGGCCACCCGGCTCTCGCCGCTGACGATCACCTCGATGCCGGCCGGCCTGCCGGCCACCACCGATGCCCTGCCCGGCGAGACGTTCACGACCCCCGCCACGATCTGGGCGAAGGCCGGCACGTACACGATCACGGTCGCCGGCCAGACGGTCGAGAAGACGCTCGAGCCGCATAGCCGGACGACCGTCATCATCGACGTGCCGGCGCCGCCGAGGCCGGCGAAGACCGGCGTCGTCAACTTCGACGAGCCCGAGCAGCACCAGGGCTCGCCACCGGCGGTCAAGCACGGCACGCTGCTGCCGAAGCGATACCTGCGGCCGAGCGCGCCGAGCGGCGAGCAGATCGACGACCCGTTCGCGACGCGGGGCTCCGCCGCGCTCGCCCACTGGCGCCTCGGTGCGCGCATCGGCGGCGGCATGTTCGATCGCACGAGCGACGGCGCCGGCGTCGGCTTCGCGATCGCCGCTCTCGCATCGCGCCCGCTCGCCGGTCCGGTGCGGCTCGCGACGCGGCTCGACTGGAGCCACCGCGATCTCGACACGATCGGCGCGAATGCCGGCATCTCCGTCGTCGCGCTCGCCCGCCGCGCGTTCGTGGTGTCGGCAGGGCTCGCGATGCGCGGCGAGGTCCACCTCCATGACACGCTCGCGATGACGCCGGTCAACCGCGCGAGCATCGGCGGTGCCGCCGACGTCGACGTCGCGATGATGGCGCTGCCGCTCGCGTTCGGGCTGCGCGTCGAGCAAGGCTTCAGCGAGCTGATGCCCGGCGTGCGCGGCCGCGCGCTGCTGGTCGAGCTCGGCTACGACTGGCGCTGAGCGCGGCGTCAGAAGTCCGTCAGCCCGACCTCGAAGTAGACCTCGCGGCGCTCGCCCTCGAGGCCGTATGCCACGTCGAGGCCGAGCAGCGGCAGCACGATGTTGCCGACGTAGATGCGGATGCCCGCGCCGACGTCACTGCGCAGCCAGTGCGCGCCGTCGTGCTGCGTCGGCAGGTAATCGCGCGTGCTCGGATCGCGCCAGTCAAAGCCGATGTAGCCGGCGTCGAAGAAGCCGATCGCGCGCAGCGCGAACCGCCGCCACGTCGCGAGCTGCAGCGAGTACTCCACCCGCGCCGTCGCGCGCCGATCGCCGCGGAACATGTCGACCGGGTAGCCGCGCAGGTCGATCACGCTGCCGAGCGTCAGCTCCTCGTGAAACGGCAGGTGCCGGCCGAGGCCCAGCGACGTGCGCACCTCGAGCTGGTGCTCGCGGCCGAGGTGATCGAGCGCGGAGCCGCCGCGGTCCGGGAAGAACCGCCAGCTGTAGTAGGCGCGGAGCGCGGCGAGCTGATAGCCGTAATCGTCGAGGCCGGGCACGCTGATGTCTGTGAACAGCTGCAGGTACGGTCCCCAGGTCACGCCGTAGCGATGGCCGCGTCGATCGAGCGTGAGCCGGGTCTGCACGCTCGTGTCCCAGCCGTCGCGTTCGGGGCGCGTGGTGTAGTGCGTGAACTGCGAGTAGCCGGGCTTGAACCGGACGTCGCCGACGAGCCACCAGTCGAACCGCCAGCCGAGCAGGACGCCGAGATCGGCGAACGTCCACGTCGACTCGCGGGCGACGGCGTACGAGGTCGGGCGATCGGGATCGTTCTCGTACTCGGTGATCGTGCGGTGTACGTAGTAGAGGTCGAGGCGCAGCTGCAGCCGCGAGCCCTGCACCGCCGGATCGAAATACGTGCCGAAGAACAGCGACGTCTTGTTGCCGAGCTGGCCGTAGAGCAGCAGCTTCTTGTCCTCGCCGAACAGGTTGTTCTCGGCGTAGCCGACGCCGACCGACCAGTTGTCGGGCAACAGGTACAGCGTGGGCGCCGCGATCCAGCTCAGCTTGTCGGCGAGCGTCGCGACCATCACGTAGCCGGCCGGCGCCGGCTCGAGCCGGACCGCGACCGTCTTGAACAGCTCGCTCGACAGCAGCGCGGCCTCGAGGCTGGCCACCTGCGCGGGATCGAGGCGCTCGCCGAGCGAGACGCGCGCGAGCCGCGTCGCGGTCACGGGGGTGACCTTGGTGTCACCTTCCACGCGCACGGCGACGAGCGGCCTCGGCTCGTCCGCGCGCGCCGGTGCCGCCGCGAGCATGGCGGCGATGACAGCTGTCCGGCGGAGCAAGCTACGCGGGCTTCTTCTTCTTGCCCGGCAGGATCCCCATCAGCTTGCAGATGATGCCGAGCATGATCTCGTCGGCGCCACCGCCGATCGAGAGTAGCCGCGTGTCGCGAAACGCGCGCGCCGCGACGTTCTCCCACGTGAAGCCCATGCCGCCCCAGTACTGCAGGCACGAGTCGGCGACCTCGCGCGCGAGGCGGCCCGCCTTGAGCTTGGCCATCGACGCGAGCAGCGTGACGTCGGTGCCGGCGATGTAGTCCTCGACGGCACGGTAGACGAGCGAGCGCAGCGCCTCGACCTCGGTCCGCAGCTCCGCCATGCGGAAGTGGATCACCTGGTTGTCGATCAGCGGCTGGCCGAACGTCTGGCGCTCGCGGCAGTACGCGATCGTCGCGTCGATCACGCCCTCCATGCCGCGCAGGGTGCTGGCCGCCCCGCACAGCCGCTCCTCCTGGAACTGCACCATCTGCATCATGAACCCCATGCCCTCTTCGCCGATGCGGTTCCGCTGCGGAACGCGCACGTTCTCGAAGAACACCGGGCAGGTATCACTGGCGCGCATGCCGAGCTTGTCGATCTTCGCGCCGATCTCGACGCCCTTCGTCTTCGCCGGGATGACGACGAGCGTCTTGTTCGCGTGCGGCTTGCCCTCGCTCGTGTTGACGAGCGTGCACAGCCAGTCCGCCTGCGCGGCGTTCGTGATCCACATCTTCGAGCCGTTGATCACGTAGTCGCTGCCGTCCTTCGTCGCGACGGTCTTGATCTGCGCGACGTCGGAGCCGCCCGATGCCTCGCTCACCGCGATCGATGCGATCTGCTCGCCGGCGATGACGGGCGCGAGGAACTCCTGCTTGAGCTCGTGGCTGCCCCAGCGCGCGAGCGCGGGCGTCGCCATGTCGGTCAGCACGCCGAGCGCCATCGGCACCGACCCGGCCGAACAGGTGCCGAGCTCCTCGGTGACCACCATCTGGTACGAGTAATCGAGACCCATGCCGCCGTACGCCTCGGGCTTGTTGACACCGAGCAGACCGAGCCGGCCGGCCTTCTTTGCCAGCTCGTGCGCGGGGAACGCGCCGTCGCGCTCCCACGTGTCCATGTGTGGGTTGATCTCCTTATCGACGAACTCGCGGACCGTGCGGCGGAGCTGCTGGTGTTCTTCCGTGAAACGCATCGTGCTCGACCGTACAGGAAGTGTGAGGAAGTGTCATCCCACCGAAACTTGTCCGGTTTTCGTACAGTCACGGTGCGCATGTGCAGCGGTTTTTCGTTTGATCCGCGTGAGGCCGACGTGAGAGCTTCGATCGCCCGGGAGTAGCGATAACGAGGTGGTTTGATTGCTGCCGATCATCCTGAAGATGCGTCTCATGAGCATGGCCGCGGCGAGCTGGACCGCGACCGCGTCGCCGGTCCCGCTACCCGCGGAGTCGGTCGCGACCCTGTTCGCGGCGGAGACGTCGGCGCCGATCGACGTCGATCTGTACGACGAGAACGACCACCAGAAGGGGCACGTCGCGATCTGGCGTGACGGCTCCGTCGACGAGCCCACCGAGGTCGAGATCATGCGGCTGTTCCGCTGCCGCAAGACGCATCGCGAGGCGATGATCCATCACAACACGCTCGGCATGCTCGCCGATCTCGCCGAGCGCTACGCCGGCAAGACGATCGTATACGTCTCGGTGTATCGCGTCAGCCGCGACGAGTCGGCGACCTCGCCGCACCGCGCGGCGCGAGCCATCGACTTCAAGATCCCGGGAGCGAAGCTGCGCGAGATCCGCGACTACCTGTGGAGCACGTACCGGCACGTCGGCGTCGGCTGGTATCCCGACGGCCAGTACATCCACATGGACACGCGGCCGAAGCTGCACGACACCTCGTGGACATTCGTGCATGGCCACAACCGCTACAGCCCGTACTGGGCAGAGCTGGCGCGCCGACCGCACAAGCCGGTCATCGACAAGCGCGCGCATGCCCGGCGCTCCGGCTCGTAGTAGCTTGCCCGCGTGATCTCGCGGTTCGCACCGTCGCCGACGGGCGAGGCTCATCCCGGCACGCTGCTCTCGGCGCTGCTGGTCTGGCTCGACGCGCGGGGCCGCGGCGGCAGTGCCCTGCTCCGGCTCGAGGATCTCGATCGCACGCGGGTCAAGCCGGCGTGGGCCGACCAGCTCGTCGAGGCGACCGCGTGGCTCGGCCTCGACTGGGACGCCACCGTCGTGCAGAGCGGGCACACGGCCGCGCACGAACGCGCCCTCGATCGCCTCGCCGACGCCGGCCGGCTCTACCCGTGCACCTGCAGCCGCGCCGCTCGCACCGGTGGCCGCCGCGCACCCGATGGCGGCTGGGCCTACGCGAACACGTGCCGCGGCCGGCCGCTGCCGCCGGGCGGTTGGCGCGCTGTCGACGGTAACGTCCGCGTGCAGCTGCCCGACGACCGCGTCGAGCTCGTCGACGCCGGCGGCCTCGACCTGTCCCAGACCCCGGCGCCCGAGATGGGCGATCCGGTCGTGCGCCGCCGCGACGGTGTCATCGCGTACCAGCTCGCGGTCGTCGTCGACGACGCGACGTCGGCAATCACCGACGTCGTGCGCGGCCGCGACATCGCGCCGAGCACCGCGACCCAGGTGCTACTCCAGCGCCTGCTCGAGCTGCCCACGCCGCGCTATCGCCATCACTTCCTGCTGCTCGAGCAGACCGGCGACAAGCTCGCCAAGCTGCACGGCTCGATCCCGCTCTCGACACTGCGCGCGCGCTACAGCGCTGCCGGGTTGTGCGGTGTGCTCGCGCATGTCGCCGGCCTCGCCGGAGACGCGACTCCCTGCACACCGCGCGACCTCGTCGCCCGCTTCGACTGGTCGCGCGTGACCACGCAGGACCGCGTCGTGAGTGTCGTCGATGGCGCGCTCGTCGTCGCCCCGGGAGCGTGATTGCAACCCAGCGTGCGCAGTGATGGCACGAGTCCCAGGTTGCCCGCCGGCGCCGGTGCACGTATGAGACCTGCCATGGTGAAAGACGCTGGCGCTCTGCTCGAGAAGCTGTTTCGCCGCTCGGCGATGTGGGCCTATGCGATCAACCAGTCGCGCGCGAAGATCGTGATGGACCCGATCTATCTCGCGGTCGCGAAGTGGCTGCTCCGCGGCACCGACGGTCCGAGCGCGAAGCTCGTCGCGGAGACGTTCCCGTCGAACCTGTACGTTCCGTACCGCGCGCAGTCTCGCAAGCTCCAGTACTTCATCGAGGACTGGGACTGGACCGAGGCGCGGCCCGATCTGTTGACGGCGCGCCAGCGCCAGATGATGCACACGGTGACGCTCGGCGAGACCAGCGGCGCCGCGGTCTCCGACGGCTTTCTGCGCGCGTTTCGCACCCAGCCCGAGCTCGCCGCGTTCTTCGGCAACTGGTTCACCGAGGAGCTCAACCACTTCGTCGGCTATCACATGTACCTGCGCCAGATGGGCGAGCCGTGGCCGGCCGCGCGCGGGCTCGCGGTCGCGCAGACCGAGGTGATCCCGTACGCCGAGGATCCGATGGAGGTCGCCGCGTGCAACATGTATCAGGAGCTGCTCGGGTTCCTGATCTATCGCTCGTTCGCGAAGCAGGTGAAGGATCCGTTCCTCGGCCGCATGCTCGCGCAGTTCGCGAAGGACGAGTGCCGCCACTTCCGCTTCTACCAGGATGTCGTCGCGCGCCACCTCCAGGAGAACCCGGCGTTTCGGCCGGTCGTCCTCAAGGTGTTCCTCAAGGCAACGTCGCCGTACAACCAGATCTCCGGCGGGGCGGCGAACGTGCTCGATCACCTCGCGATGGGCGCGTTCTACTTCCGCAAGCCCGAGTACGAGTACTTCCTCCGCGAGATCGAGTACCTGCTCGGCACGAGCCTGCGCTCGTTCTGGGACTGGTACTTCAAGGGTCTCATCGAAAACTGCACGTTCTGCGCGCGGCCTCCGTACCAGTGCGACTGCGAGCACTTCGAGGATGGCCAGCCCGCGCCGGTGAAGAACCCGTCGTGGTGGAAGCAGGTGTCGACCGCGAAGGCTCACGATCCGCGGATCGACATCGACGAGTGGGCGAAGGCGCTGCTCGCGACGCGAGATGCACGGCGCGGCGATGCCCGCGTCGGAGCCTGAGCCACCCGGCACGACGCGCGACGCGTCAGCCCTTGAGCAGCCGCGCGAGCTTGTTGCGGCTGATGCCGAGCGCGCGGGCGGCCGCGGACTGGTTGCCGCCTTCCCGATCGAGCACGGCCTTCGCGTAGCGGCGCTCGGCCTCCTCGAGCGTGAGCCCCTCGGGCAGGTGGACGCCATCGGCTGGCGGCACCGCGATCGCCGGGCTCGACGTCATCGCGGGCGCGCCGGCATGCGAGTCGCTCGCGCCCGCGACGCGCATGCGATCGAGGCCGAGATCCTTGATACCGATCGTCGGGCCGGCGGCGAGCACGACGGCGCGCTCGATCGTGTTCTCGAGCTCGCGCACGTTGCCGGGCCACGGGTAGGCCTCGAGCGCCGGGCGCGCCGAGTCGGCGAGGCGCAGCGGTCCCTTGCGATGACGGCGCGAGAACTGCTGCAGGAAGTGATCGGCGAGATCGGCGATGTCCTCGCCGCCACGGGCGCGCAGCGGTGGGATCTCGATCTCGACGACGCGCAGCCGGAAGTAGAGGTCGCTGCGGAACTGCCCGGTCGCCGCCATCGCCGCGAGGTCGCGGTTCGTCGCGGCGACCAGGCGGACGTCGGCGGTCAGCGTCTCGCGGCCGCCGATGCGCTCGAACTGGCGCTCCTGCACGAAGCGCAGCAGCTTGGCCTGCAGCGGCAGCGGCAGCTCGCCGATCTCGTCGAGGAACAGCGTGCCGCCGCTGCTCTGCTCGACCTTGCCGATCACGCGCGCGTCGGCGCCGGTGTACGCGCCCTTCTCGTGCCCGAACAGCTCGCTCTCGACGAGCGAGGCCGGCAACGTCGTGCAATCGACGTGGACGAACGGCGCCGCGCGACGCTCGCTGTTGACGTGGATCGCGCGCGCGAGCAGGCCCTTGCCGGTGCCGGTCTCACCGTGCAGCAACACGGTCGCGTCGGTCTGCGCGGCGCGCACGATCATCTCGTAGACCGCGGCCATCGCGGGCGAGCGGCCGATGACGTGGTTGAAGCGGCCGCGCACGGACAGCCCGCGCTGGCTGTCGTCGCCGCGCAGCGTGGTGTAGTCGAGGGCGCGGCCGATCTGCTCGGCGAGCACGCGCGCGAAGTCCTCGTCCTTCGTGGTGAACGAACCGTCGCGCTTGTTGAGGACCTGGAGCACGCCGCGGAGCTGGCCGCGTCGCACGATCGGCGCGGTGAGGATCGAGGTCGTGCGGTAGCCGATCTGCTGCGCGAGCTCGCCGCCTCCCCAGCGCGGGTCCTGCGCGGCATCGCGCACGTTGACGAGCTCGCCGGTCTGCGCGACGTGGCCGACGATGCCGTAGTCCGGCGGCACGCGCAGCTCGGGCAGCTCGGGCAGCGTCGCGACGCGCGAGCGGATCTCGCCGGTCGCACCGTCGATGACCCACAAGGTCGCGCGATCGGCGCCGAGCGCACGGGCGACGCGCGCCGCGAACGTCGCGAGCATGTCGTCGAGCTCGACCTCGCCGGCGATCATCGCGCCGAGGTCGGCCAGCAGCTCGAACCGCTGGTCGTTCTGTTCGAGCTCCATGCTCCTGGTCGGCAGCATCGCACGAGATCCAGAGATCATGCCGCGGCGGCTCGCTCCGCATCCCCGGCGTTGAGCGTCAGGCCCTCGCGCGCCGCGACCGTACCGGGCAACGCGGCGGCTGCGGCGGCCTCGAGCGCGTCGAGCTGAGCGTCGGTGCGGCCCGGATCGTGGTGGAACAGCACGAGCTGCGGCACGCCCGCCGCGCGCGCGAGCTCGGCGCCCGCCTGCCACGTCGAGTGCCCCCAGCCGACGCGCGCCGGGTACTCCTCGGGCGTGTACTGCGCGTCGTAGATCAGGATGTCGGCGCCCGCCGCCAGCTTTGCGAGCGTGGGATCGACGCACGCGAAGTGCTCGGTGTCGGTCGCGTACACGATCGACTGGCCGCCGTGCTCGAGCCGGTAGCCGTAGACCGGATCGGGATGATTGAGGCGCGCCATCGTGATCGTGATGTCGCCGATCTGGAACGTGTCGTTGGGTCGCAGCTCGCGCGTCGTCACGGCGCCGCCGAGATCCGCGAAGTCGACCGGGAAGAACGGCGCGCGGAACAGCGACCGGATCGCATCGTCGTGGGACATCACGCCATTGGGACCGCTCGCGATCTCGACGCGATGGCCGGGCACGTAGACCGGCGTGAAGAATGGCAGGCCGGCGACGTGATCCCAGTGCAGGTGCGAGAGCAGGATCGTCGACGTGCGGATGCCGCTCGCCATCCGCTCGTCACCGAGCTGGCGCAGGCCGGTGCCCGCGTCGAGGATGATGCGCGTATCGCCCGCGACCACCTCGAGGCAGGCGGTATTACCGCCGGCGAGGTACCCCGGCGTCGCGATCGAGCCGCGCACACCAAGAAAGCGAACCGTCAGGTCGTGGGTCATGACCCTGGTATCAGCAGCTTCGATGCCAGCTCCAAGTAGCTGACTTTGCTGGAGCTGCGACCCGCCCATCCGCGACCTGCTCCATCGTGGAGCAGGCGATGTTCAGCGCCGGAGCGCCTGGACGAGCAGCCGCAGCAGATCCCGCGAGGTCTCGCGGCAGAGCACGAGTGCGCCGCCCACGTAGGCGACCGCGCCGACCGCCACCTCGACGATCACGTAGACCGACGGGTGTGATGCACCGGCGATGGCGAGCCCCTGGTGCGTGAGCCACACCGCAGACGCCATCACCGCGCACGCCGCGAGCGGCTGGAGGAACGCGGCCGCCAGACGCGTCGGCGACGGACCTTCGCGCACCACCATCGCGACGCCCGCGACCGCGGTGAGCCCGAACGCGAGGCCGACCGCGCAGGCGGCGACGCGCAGCCCGAACGGCGCGAGCAGGCCGATGCCCGCGATCAGAAACCCGACCTTCGCGAGCTCGAGGAACATCAGCCGCCCGGTCTTCTGCTCGGCCTCCATGTACGCGGACAGCACCCACGTGATCGGGCGGAACACCGACAGGCACGCGAGCACGGTCAACAGCGGCGCGACCTCCTGCCAGTCGTTCGCGGGCAGGATCCACGCGATCAGCGGATACGCGACGAGGCCAAGGCCGATCGCGAGCGGAAAGATCACGACCGAGAGCAGCGCGGTCGAGCGCTCGAGCGCGCGGGCGCGGCGGTCGCGTGGCAGCTCCGCCATCGACGGCAAGAGCACGAGCGCGATCTGCTCGCCGACCTGCACCGCCGGAATATCGGCGAGGTTGTAGGCCATGTTGTACGCACCCAGCGAGCCGGTGCCGAACCAGTACGAGATGGCGAGGTTGTCCCAGTAGCGCGAGGCCATGTGCGCCGTACCCTGGATGCCGAGCGGCACGCCGAACTTGAGCATGTCCTTCGTGCGCGCGAGCGACAGCTTCGTCGGCGTTGCCCAGCTGCGGATGCCGGCCGCCTGCACGAGGATCGCGACAGCGACGGTCGCCTTCATGATGTTCGCGATCACGAGTGACCAGCCGCCCCAGCCGAGCGCCGCCAGCGGGAGCGCGGTCGCGGTGAACGCCGTCTCGCCGAGCGCCAGCGCGAACCCCGACGGGCGAAAGTTCATGTTCTGGGTCAGGATGCGCTCGGGCATCGCACCCATGCGGCGGATGAACACGGCGAGCGCCATGCCGGGTACGAACTTCGCCGCATCCGGAGCGTCGAGCAGCCGCGTGAGGGGCGCACCGAACAGCGTGACGACGCCGAGCGACAGCGCACCGAGCACCACGTAGAAGACCGTCGCGTGCCACGTGACCTCGCGCTTCGCGGCACCACGGCCCTTCACGACCGTGTACTGACCGAAGCCCCAGATCGTGAGCCAGCTCGCGGTCATCGACAGGATCGCGGCGTCGGAGACCTCGCCGATGTCTTCGGGGGCCAAGAAGCGCGTGATCACGAGCGTGCCGATCACGCCCACCGCACGCCCGCCCATGCTCGAGATCACGGTCCACAGCGCGCCTCGAGCAGCCTTGTGAGCGAGCGACATCGTCGAGCACCCGTCGTGTGCAGGCCGCATGCCGGCGGCCGGGTGTGCGCGTCCGCTCGGTTCACAAGAAGCGGCGCAGCCGGAAGCCCAGCCACGCGAACGCCTTCGTCCACCACGGCAGCCGCTGCCACACCGTCTCGTCGTACTGATCGCAGTTCGGCACGTCGGTCTCGAACACCTTGACGAGTCGCTCGCCGACGGCGGGATCGAGGATCTCGACCGTGACCTCGAGGTTGTTGAAGCGGCTCTGCGAGTCGAAGTTGTAGCTGCCGATCGTCGACCACATCGCGTCGACGGTCGCGGTCTTCGCGTGCATCATCGGCCCGCGCCAGCGCCAGATCTTGATCCCGCGCCGGGCCAGGTTGCGCAGCACGTACAGGCTCGCCCACTCGATGATGCGCACGTCGGAGTTGCCGGGCACGATGATCTGGACGTCGACGCCGCGCGTGGCGGCACGGATCATCGCGCGGCGCAGCCCGCGGTCGGGCAAGAAGTAGGCGTTCTCGATCCGCACGATCTGGCGCGCGGCGCGGATCACGTGCAGGTACGCGCGGCGGAACGTGGCGCGGTTGCGGCGCCGCGTGTTCTCGAGCAGCCGCGCGAAGCTCGTGCCCGTGCCGGTTGTTTGCGCGGGACGCGGTACGGGCCGGTAGGGCTTGCCGCCGGCGCGGATCCAGTTGCGGCGGAACAGCCGCGCCATGTCGTAGACGATCGGGCCCGTCACGCGGCAATGCATGTCGTGCCAGCCGACGCCGCCGTCCTCGATGGACGCGTAGTCGTTCGCGATGTTGAGCCCGCCCGTGAAGCCGATCTCGTTGTCGACGATCAGGAGCTTGCGGTGATCGCGATGCGACAGCCGGTAGCGCGCACGCCACGGCGCGATCGGATTGAAGTCGAACACCTCGATGCCCGCCGCGCGCAGGTCCTCGACCCACCCGTCGGAGATGCCGAACGAGCCGACCGCGTCGTAGATGATCCGGATCTCGACGCCCGCCCGGGCACGCTCGACGAGCGCGAGCTTGAACCGATCGCCGGTCGTATCCGACGCGAGGATGTACGTCTCGAGGCAGATCGAGTGACGCGCGGCCTGGATCGCCTCGAGCATCGCCGGATACGTCGCCGCCCCGTCGCGCAGCACGGTGACGTCGCAGCCGACCCGCCAGCGCAGCGGCGAGCGCGCGTACGGCTGCATCGCCGCGGGCAGCCGGATCGCGATCGCGCGCGACGGCTTGTCGTCGATCGGCTCGGGGACACCATCGGGCGGCGGGGCCGGAACAGGGGCGGCGCACATCAGGAGTAACGGATTCCCACGATCGTGTACGTGATGTCGCCCTTGGGACGGTGCACGGTGACCTCGTCGCCATCGCGCTTGCCCATCAGCGCGCGCGCGACCGGCGCGTCGATGCTGATCCAGCCCTTGTCGACGTCCGACTCGTCGGGTCCGACGATCCGGTACGTGACCTCCTCGCCGTCGTCGTCCTCGAGCGTGACGTGCGCGCCGAAGAACACCCGCGACGGATCGCTCGGCGCCTCGCTCACGACGGTCAGGTTCTCGAGCCGCTTGCCCAGGAAGCGGACGCGGCGATCGATCTCGCGGAGCCGCCGCTTGCCGTAGATATACTCCGCGTTCTCGCTGCGATCGCCCTGCGCCGCGGCATCCGCGACCTCCTGCGTCACGCGAGGCCGCTCGACGGTCCACAGCTGCTCGAGCTCGGTACGAAGCTTCTTCGCTCCGTCTGGAGTGATGTAGCTCTGCCTGGCGGGCGGCCGGGGTCGATCCCGCGTCGACATCGCCGCCAGCATATAGCGTAAGATGCGCGCCGGCACGCATGGGCACAGCGATCCTGATCGTGCTGGCCTTTCTGGTCGGCAACGGGCTCTTCGCGGGAGCCGAGATCGCAGTCCTCAGCGTCCGGCAGACCCGGCTGCGCGAGTTCATCCGCCGCAAGGACAAGCGTGCGGCGGCGGTCAAGCGGTTGCGGGATCACCCCGAGCGCTTCCTCGCTACGGTGCAGGTGTGCATCACCACGTTCGGCACCGCGGCCTCGGTGTTCGGCGGCGCCGAGCTCGAGCCGATGCTCGCGTCCCAGCTCCACGAGATCGGGCTCGGCCACGGTGCCGCGCTCGTGCTCGTCGTCGTGTTGATCGTCTACCTCGAGCTCGTGGTCGGCGAGCTGGTACCGAAGTCGCTGGCCCTGCGCTACTCCGACCGCTACTCGTTCATCGCCGGCCGGCCGCTGCTGGTCATCTCCCAGTTCCTGCGTCCGGTCGTGTGGACGCTGACCGCCGCCTCGAACCTGCTCCTGCGCTTCTTCGGCGACAAGACGACGTTCACCGAGGCGCGGCTGTCGCGCGACGAGCTCCAGCAACTCGTCGAGGAGGCCGCGAAGACCGGCTCGGTCGATCCGCGGGCGAGCGAGATCGCATCGCGCGCGCTCGGCTTCGGCGAGGTCACCGTCGCCGAGGTGATGGTGCCGCGCAACCGGGTTGTCGCGCTGCGCCGGGGCGCGCCCTCCGAGGAGGTCCAGCGCGTGATCCTCGAGGAGGGGCACAGCCGGATGCCGGTGTACGACGGTTCGATCGATAACATCGTCGGCTACGTCGTCGCCCGTGACGTCCTCGCGCTGGCGTGGGAGAAGGGGCTGCTCGTGCTCGAGGACATCCTGCGGCCGCCGCACAAGGTGCCCGAGGGGACGCGCGCGCTCGATCTGCTGCGCGAGCTGCAGCGCCGCCGCACCCAGATGGCGCTCGTCGTCGATGACAACGGCGGGCTCTCGGGCCTCGTCACCGCCGAGGATCTGATCGAGGAGCTGGTCGGCGACATCATGAGCGAGGACGACGTCCCCGAGCAGTACTTCGTGCGCGAGCCGCAGGGCACGCTCCTCGTCCAGGGCTGGGCGGCGGTCCGCAAGGTCAACCGCGACCTCCACCTCGACCTCCCGGTCGGCAAGGACCGCACGACGATCGCCGGACTGTGCATGTCGCTCGCGCAGGCGATCCCGCAAGCCGGCGAGCGGCTCACCACCGACAACGGCACCGTGCTCGAGGTCATCGAGGCATCGCCACGCCGCGTGCGCCGGGTCCGCATCCATCCCGTGGTCGAAACCGAGACAGACGAGTCCCTCGAAGACGCCTCGGACTAGGCGTCTCCCCGAGCGCTCGTTTGTCCCTGATACGGCGCGGCGTGGCGCCACCTTCCCTCGCAGGAATCCTGTTACTATCGCGGAGATGCCGGTCATCGCGCGCGATGCTGTCGCGTCGGACCATCTCGTGTTTGCCTGGCCGTTTCCGATCGGGCCGGAGGAGCACGAGGTCTCGTGCGCTGACGACGAGCTCGTCGTGATGTGCCCCTTGTTCGTGGTCGGCGATCGGCTCGGGCCGGGGCGCCATCGCTGGCGCACGCCG
>DAIRFU010000069.1:0-16108 GCA_036794935.1 Kofleriaceae bacterium
CAGGTGCCGAAGGAGCTCGGCGGACTCGGCCTCGATCTCGTCGAGCACGGGCTCGTGTCCGAGAAGCTCGGCTACTCGCCGCTCGGTCACTACGTGTTCGGCGCGCAGGCACCCGACGCCGGCAACCTCGAGATCCTCCACAAGTACGGCTCGCCGGCGCAGAAGCAGCGCTGGCTCGAGCCGCTCGCGCGCGGCGAGATCCGCTCGTGCTTCTCGATGACCGAGCCGGAGAACCCGGGCAGTAACCCCACGCTGCTGTCGTGCAGCGCGCGCAAGGACGGTGACGAGTACGTCATCGACGGCCACAAGTGGTTCACGACCGGCGCCGACGGCGCGGCGTTCGCGATCGTCATGGCGGTGACCAACCCCGATGCACCGCCGCACGGCCGCGCCTCGATGATCATCGTGCCGACCGACACGCCCGGCTTCGAGCGCGTGCGCAACATCAAGATCATGGGTGACCCCGGCGAGGGCTGGGGCAGCCACGCCGAGATCTGGTACCGGGGCGTGCGGGTGCCGGTCGAGAACCGGCTCGGTCCCGAGGGCGCCGGCTTTCTGATCGCGCAGGAGCGGCTCGGGCCCGGCCGCATCCATCACTGCATGCGCTGGATCGGGATCTGCGAGCGCGTGTTCGACACCACGTGCCGCCACATCACCACGCGCAAGATCGGCGACGACAAGACGCTCGCGTCGCGCCAGATCGCGCAGGCCTGGATCGCCGAGGCGCGCGCCGAGATCGATGCGTCCCGCCTGATGGTGCTGAAGGCCGCGTGGACGATCGAGAAGAAGGGCTTCTCCGCCGCGCGCGACCAGGTGTCGCTGATCAAGTTCTACGTCGCCGACGTGATGCTCCGGCTCGTCGACCGCGCGATCCAGCTGCACGGCGCGCTGGGCATCACGAGCGACACCGTGCTCGCGTTCTATTACGTGCACGAGCGCGGCGCGCGCATCTACGACGGGCCGGACGAGGTCCACAAGATGGTCGTCGCCAAGCGCATCCTCGCGAGGTACTCGTGAGCGGCGAGGACCAGGCCCGGCCGATGAAGCCCGGCGAGGAGCTCGACCTCGCCGCGCTGACCGCGTACCTCGAGCGCGAGGTCGGTGCGCATGGCACCGTCGCCGTCGAGCAGTTCCCGGGCGGCCACTCGAACCTGACCTACCTCGTCCACCACGGCGAGCAGGAGTACGTGCTGCGCCGGCCGCCGTTCGGCAGCAAGGTGAAATCCGCGCACGACATGGGCCGCGAGGTCGCCGTGCTCTCGAAGCTCGCCCCGGTCTACGCGCGCGCGCCGCGCGTGATCGCGTACTGCGATCAGGCCGACGTGCTCGGCGCGCCGTTCTACCTGATGGAGCGCCGGCGCGGCGTGATCCTGCGCAAGGACCTGCCGGCTAACCTCGACGAGGCGCGGGTCGCCCGGTTGTGCGCCGAGCTCGTCGACGCGCTCGTCGATCTGCACGCGGTCGACTACCGCGCCGCCGGCCTCGGCGATTTCGGCAAGCCGGCCGGCTACGTCGAGCGCCAGGTCCGCGGCTGGTCCGAGCGCTACACCGGCTCGCAGACCGACGACATCCCCGCGATGACCGAGGTCGCCGCGTGGCTCGCCGCCCACATGCCGGCCGACTCCGCGCCCGCGCTGATCCACAACGACTTCAAGTTCGACAACGTGATCTTCGATCCGTCGCTCGAGCGGATCACCGGCGTGCTCGACTGGGAGATGGCGACGATCGGCGACCCGCTGATGGATCTCGGCACGAGCTTGTCCTACTGGATGCAGGCCGACGACGCGCCGCTGTTCCAGTCGCCGATCTTCGGGATCACGATGAAGCCGGGGATGTACCGGCGCACCGACGTCGCCGCACGCTACTTCGAGCGCTCCGGCCGCCACACCGAGCACCTGATCTTCTACTTCGCGTTCGGCCTGTTCAAGACGGCCGTGATCCTCCAGCAGATCTACTACCGCTACGCGAAGGGCCTGACCAAGGATCCGCGGTTCGCGCCGTTCATCATGGTGGTTCGCGCGCTCGCCGATCAGGCGCGCACGTCGATCGAGACCATGCAGCTCTAGCGGATCTCGACCTGCCAGGCGCCGTGCTCGGTGTCCTCGCGGATCTCGACGCGCGGATCGTCGGCGCGGAACACGAGCGTGGTCTTGCCGCCCTCGCTGATCTCCTCGGCGGCGCCCCACTTGGCCTCGAAGAGCTCGCGCAGCTGGTCGCGCGCAGGGGGGTGCGGTTTCCACGGGATCGCGAGCGCGATCGAACGCACGCGGCCGGCGCCCGTGGCGAGCACGATGCGTGTCGCGGAGCGAGCCCACTCGGTCGGCGGCAGCGCGATCACGAGCTCGCGACCGTGGACCGTGATCGACTCCTTGTACGCGCGCTTGACCTCGTCGATGGACGTGCCGAGCACCGGCTCGTGGAGCGCCTCGAGGGTGTCCGGTTGATCGCCGAACAGCGCGGCCGCCGGCAGGTAGTTGTCGAACACGAGATCGTGGCTGCGGCCGAGTGCGGGCCGCAGCATCGCGCGCCAGCCGGTCTCCGGGTCGTGCCAGACCTTGACGGCCTTACCGACCGGCATCGTCGCCGCCGCGCCCGGCCCCCACGCCTCGGCGATCAGCTGCTCGCTGTCATCGGGCAGGTTGAGGTACAGCGAGCGCACGACGCCGAGCTTGTCGTCGATCGCGACGTACTCGCGCACGCCGTCGTACTTGGTCACGATGCCGCTGCGCACCGACACCGGCCCCGGCGCGAGCGCGCGCGCCTCGGCGAGCGGCATCCCGGTGCGCAGCTTGCCGAGGTCACCAGGGGGCACGACGTGCGGGCCGAAGAAGTCCGCGGTCAGCACGTGGTACGGCACGTACTCGACGAGGCAGTTGCGCTCCATGCAGTCGAGCTTGACCTTCCAGCCGGTCGCCTCGCTCGCCCACGTCACCTCGGGCTGACCGAGCGAGTCGCGCGTGATCTCGGGCTTGCCCCACGCGCGCGTGAGCAGCTCGCGCGCACCCGAGCTGCGCACGATCGCGAGGATGCTCGAGACGGTCCCGGCCTCGACGCGAACCGCGAGCTTGACGTCGCTGACCCCGGAGTCGAGCACGAGCTCGTCACGAACACCGGTGTGCGTCGGCTCGTGCAACGCGGGTACGAGGCGACGCGCCTCGGCGACGCTCATGCCCGGCACGACATGCGCGAGCCCGCGCGGCGGCTCGATCGTTGGCCCCCAGAAGTCGGTCGTCGCCGCGGGCGCAGAGCTGCACGCAACAAGCGCGAGCCACACGACGCACCGGGACTGCATCCTCCTGTTCTACCTCATGCCCGCCGCGTCACCTCGCGCAATGCGTCCGCCACGATCCCGAGAGCGCGCCGCATCTCGTCCTCGGGCAGGTACGCGTAGGCCACGCGAAAGCCGTGGAGGTGGACCGGGCCCACGAACGCGGCGGAGGTGAACGAGATGTGGACACCGCGACGCGCGAGGTGCGCCTCGAGCGCCGGCAGGTCGATCCTGCGTGGGAGCTCGAGCCACAGGGTCGGACCGCCGCCCGGGTGGGTCCAGCGCACGCCGTCGGGCATCAGCTCGTCGAGCGCGGCGAGGCACGCGGCGTAGCGGCCATCGAGCGCGCGCTGCAGCGCCTGCAGGTGGGTATCGTAGTAGCCGCGCTCGAGGAACTCGGCCACGATCGCCTCGGTCAACCAGGCGTTACCGAGCGTCGACAGTCGCTTCATCGCGACGAGCGTCGGCACGTGCGCGGGTGCCGCGGCCACGAAGCCGACCCGCAGCGACGGCAGCAGCTTCTTCGTGAACGAGTTGACGTAGAGCACGTCCTTGCCGCCGAGCATGCGCAGCATCGGCCGGTACTCGCCGTCGGAGAGCATGTCGGATCCCCAGTCGTCCTCGAGGATCGCGACACCGTGGCGCGCACACAGCTCGAGCACGCCGCGCAGCTCGGCGCTCGTGTACGAGTAGCCGGTCGGGTTGTGAAAGCTCGGGATCAGGTACGCGAGCGCGGGCTTCTTCGCGAGCGCGCGATCCCACGCGTCGAGATCGAGGCCGCCGAACGGATCGAGGTGGAGGCCGACCAGCTCGTGACCGAGGGTCTCGAAGAGCAGCTTGGCGTACGCGTAGAGCGGTGACTCGACCGCGATCCGGCGGACCGCGAGCGAGCGCGCGACGATGTCGAGTGACTGCTGCGAGCCGGTCGTGACCACGATCTCGTCGGCCTCGACGTCGAGCCCCCGCGCCTGGAGGCGGCGCGCGATCGCCTCGCGCAGCGGCGGATAGCCCTGCGCGTCGTAGTGGCTCGGCATCCGTTCGCGCAGCACCGAGCGCGCACACTCGGCGATGCGCTCGGTCGGCAGCAGCTCGGGATCGATGAACACCGTCGACAGCGCGATCATGCCGCGCGGTGCGATCTCGGGACGTGACAGCGGCGGCGGCACGAACACCGGAGCCGGCGCCGCGATCATGGTGCCGGGCGACGAGAAGCGTGAGGGGGCGAGCACGAACACGCCTTCGCGTTCGCGCGCCTCGACGAGCCCGCGCGCGACCAGCTCGTCGTACGCGGCTTGCGCGGTGTTCTTCGACAGCCCGAGCTGCTTCTCGAGCGCGCGCACCGGCGGCAACCGGCTCCCCGCGGGCAGCGCTCCGCTCTCGATCTCGCGCGTCACGCTCGCCACGATGTCGGCCGCGGTCGCCCGCCGCCCCGGAGCCGCAACGTGCAACCTGATGTAAGGAGCCCGCGTCATGGGCTCCCTCATACCGCCGCGCTGCGGCGTTGCGAAGGGACAGCCGGTTTGGCCTGTCAGGGACAGTCGGCGGTGGTAGGGTCCACGCGATGGTGGATCGTAGTTTCGCGCTCACCCCAGGCAAGCGCGTCCTCTATCTCACGAAGGATCCCGAACGCATTCGCCGCCAGCTCGCCGGCACGCTGACGCTGCGGATGAGCGAGCTGTCTGCCGACGAGCTGCTCGACGACATCAACACCGACGCGATGACGCCGGCCTGGGTGTGCTTCGACTTCGATCCGAACGAGATCGCCAAGAACGCGTACGCGGGCCTCATCGTCGGTGGCGAGCGGCTGTTCCCGACCGGTGCGCTCGCGAACGGCGGCTTCGAGGTGATCGTCGCCGGCGCGCAGAAGGGCGTCGGCTCGAGCCGCGAGCAGGCCGCCCAGTGCGAGGTGTTCTCCGGGAGCCGGCTCGCGATCGCGAGCTCGTTCGCGCCGATCCACGCGCGCAACAACATCAACATCGGCCAGCGGATGGGCGACCACGACATGATCCGCCGGCTCGAGGCGGGCGAGTCGATCCCGCTCGCCGAATTCACGCGCGGCGCCGATCCGATCACCGTGCTCATCATCGAGAGCGGCGGCCTGTTGCCGTTCTGCGCGCGGCTCGCGAAGCACGAGATCACGGTCCCGGCGCCCGGCACCGCGCCGCGGCCGATGAACATCGCCGAGAAGATCCTCGCCGCGAAGCTGCTGCCCGGCCAGGGCACGCACGTCGCGCCCGGCGACGCCGTGCTCGTCAAGGTCGACGCCGGCTACTCGCACGAGTTCACGACCGCGCAGGTCGACAAGTTCCTCACCGACGAGTACGGCGACTACAAGCTGCAGAACCCGACGAAGTTCGCCGTGTTCGAGGACCACCTGATCTACGCGACCGGCGTCGCCTCGATGGCGAAGTTCGCACCGAAGATCGAGAAGCTCCGCGCGCTCCAGAAGGCATTCGCCGCAAAGACCGGCGTGCGCAACTACAGCGCGGTCGACGGCGTGTCGCCGGGCATCTGCCACCAGGTCGCGCGCGAGCAGTTCATCGACCCGGGCGACCTCGTGCAGGCGACCGACTCGCACACGTGCATGGGCGGCGCATCGGGCGCGCTCGCGTGGGGCGTCGGCGCGACCGAGTACGCGGCTCTGCTCTACTGGGGCTTCACACCACTCGCGGTGCCCGAGTCGATCCGCTTCGAGCTGACCGGCCGCCTGCCGGCGGGCACGAGCGCGAAGGACGTGATGCTGCACATCCTCGCGACCTACGCGAAGCGCGAGCAGACGCTCAACCGCGTGATGGAGTTCGGCGGCGATGGCCTGCTGGCGCTGTCCCCCGACGAGCGCGCGACGCTCGCGAACATGGCGACCGAGTGCTCGGCGCGCGGCGCGGTGATGGAGGTCGACGACACGATGCTGCGCTGGATCGCCCAGCGCCGGCCCGGCGTCGACGTCGACACGCTGCGCACGAAGGTGGTGGCCCCGGATCCGGGCGCGCAGTACGCGGGTGGCGTTCACCGCATCGACCTGTCGGCGATCAAGCCGATGGTCGCGACCCCCGGCGATCCGGACCGCGGGATCGCGAGCGATCCGAAGAACGGCGCGCTCGTCGCGGAGATCGGTGCGCAGGCGATCGACATCGCGTACGGCGGCTCGTGTACCGCGGGCAAGCGCGACGATATCGACATGTACGCGCGCGTGATGGCGGATGCCGAGCGCGCCGGCAAGCGCGTCGCCGACGGCGTCAAGTTCTACATCCAGTTCGGCTCGCACGAGGTCGAGCAGTACGCGAAGCAGCAGGGCTACACCGAGCTGTTCCGGCGTACCGGCGTCGAGCTGATCAAGCCGGGCTGCGGGGCGTGCATCGGCTGCGGCCCCGGCGTGTCGGAGCGTGGCGATCAGGTCACGGTGTCCGCGATCAACCGCAACTACAAGGGGCGCTCGGGCCCGGGCAAGCTGTTCCTCGCGTCGCCGTTGACCGTCGCCGCCTCGGCGGTGGCCGGCAAGATCGTCGAGTACGAGGCCGGGATGTTCTCGTCGGGCCAGCGGCCTTCCGCCGCCGAGTCCGCTACGCCGCCTCGCCCCACTCCGCGGGGTGGGCCGCGCGACCCTCGCGGGGAGTGACCGGAAGGGGTTCGGCGGTCCCAAGAAGTAGTTGGGGCATCGAGGGTTTGGTACGTTGTTCGCGATGGCGCGAGCGGCCAAGAAGCCGGTGAAGCGGGCGGGAACCAGGTCGGCGACGAAGCCGGCGAAGGCTGGTGCGAAGCGGCCGGCGAAACCCGCTGCGAAGAAGCGCGCCGCGAAGCAACCGGCCGCCAAGAAGCCGGCCGCCAAGAAGCCGGCGGTCAAGAAGCCGGCGGCACGCCCGCCCACGCGACGCGCGGCGAGTGTCACGCCCGTCAAGTCCGCTCCCCGGGCGAAGCGAGCGCCGCGCGAGAATCCCGCGCGCGTGATCGAGACCTCGGCGCCGATCCACGAGCCGGCCACCGACGCCGTCTCCGATGCCATCCCGCAGCCGATCGGCGCCGAGCCATCGACCGATACGGCCCGGCGCTCGCTGTCGGCGCGCGAGCGCGCGCTGCGGTCGTCGCCGGTCGTCGAGATCCTCGATGACCCGCACCCGGTCGGCGCGCTGCGCCGGTTCCTCGACAGCATCAAGGGCGCCGCGACCTCGCAGCAGGCGCAGATCGCACTCGGCTCCGCGCAGCTGATGCTGCTGCCGATCGCGCGCGAGCACCGCGGCGGCGGCGAGGTCAAGGAGCTCGTCGACCTCGTGCTCGGCCACTGGGACCAGCTCGGCGAGCTGCGCCGCGGCTATCACGCACAGGAGTTCCTCAAGCACGCGTTCCTCGGCATCGGCGTCGACCGCGACCGCATCCAGCGGCTCGCCGATGTCGTGCCCACGCCCGCGAGCTCGGACCTGCTGTTCAGCCTCGCCGCGGCGCACGCGGTCGCGCGCGACAAGGTCGAGATGCTGCGCGCGGTCGAGCGCGCGCTCGAGGCAGGCGCCAGCCCGGCGCAGTTCCGCCGCGACTCCGACTTCGTCGTCTACGCGAAGGATCCCGATCTCTCGGTGCTGCTCGCACGCGCCGAGGTGCCGCAGATCCCCGTCGATGTCGATCCTCACGTGCCCGCCGTGCGCGGCGCGCTCGATCGACTCGTCGCGACGCTGCGTGAATTCGGAGAACCGATCGAGCTGCGCCCACCCGTGCGCCTCGACGCAATCCTCGATGCCGAGCGCGCTCGCAAGATCTCGCTGCCGAACGACTACCGCGCGCTACTGACGATCACGAACGGCATGACGGTGTGGGACCACACGTTCTTCGCCGCCGGCGACTACCGCGAGCCGACGCAGCTCGCCCTCGCCGCCGACCACTTCTTGCACCGGGCCGCCGAGCAGGGCGCGACCGGGATCGAGGAGTGCGTGCCACTCGCGAGGTGGGGGACCGACGCGGACTGGCTGCTCTACGATCCACGCGGGCGGATCCGCGGCGATGTGCCCGGCTACGTGCTGCGGACGGATGGCGTCGCCCACGCGATCGAGGATCTCGCGACCGCGCTCGCGCGCATCGAGTACATGGCCCGCGAGACGTTCGGTACCAATTAGTCCGAGCGCGTCACCGCCCGCAGCGCGCCGACGCTCGCGGTATGGCGCTTGCTCCCGACCCGGTCATGGCGCCCGACCTGCTGCCAATGATGGAGCTGCCCATCCTGCCGCTGCGCACGATGGTGCTGTTTCCGCATGCCGCGCTGCCGATGACGCTCAACCGGGCGGCGGCGAGCCAGGCAGTGGCGGCCGTCGGTGAGGAGGGGCTGATCGCGGTCGTGACGCAAGCGCACCCGGAGGCCGAGGATCCGAGCGGCAGCGATCTCTACGCGATCGGGACCGGCGCGGTGGTCCGCCAGCTCACGCAGCCCGGCATGGACACCGCGATGGTGATCGTCGAGGGGCTCGAGCGCCTCGCGATCGTCGACGTCGTCCAGACCCATCCGTACCTGCGCGCGCGCGTCCGCCGGCTCGCGAGCGAGCGCCCGGTCGCGGACTCCGTGTACGTCGCCGCACGCTCGAACCTGCTCGACTCGTTCGCCGACATGGTGCACCTGTCATCCGTGCTGCCCGACGAGCTCGGCATCGTCGCGCGCTCGATCTCGGACGACTCCGCGCTCACCGATATGATCGGCTCGGCACTCGTCGAGACCGCTCCCGGGGTGCGCCAGGACATCCTCGCGACGCTCAACGTGCGCCGCCGCATGGACAAGCTGATCGAGGTCATCGAGCGCGAGGTCCAGGCACTCAAGATCCGCGAGAAGCTGCGCGTCGAGGTCCAGTCGAAGATCGCCGACTCGCAGAAGGAGATCGTGCTCCGCGAGCAGCTCAAGGCGATCCGCAAGGAGCTCGGCGAGGAGCGCGGCGAGGAGAACCAGCTCGCCGAGCTGCGCTCGAAGATCGACAAGGGCAGCCTGCCCGACGAGGCGCGCAAGGAGGCGACCCGCGAGCTCGATCGGCTCCAGGAGATGCCGGCGGGCTCGCCCGAGTACTCGATGGTGCGCAACTACTGCGAGTGGATGGCCGAGCTGCCGTGGAACGTGACCACGGCGTCGCCGATCGACCTGATCCGCGCCAAGCAGATCCTCGACGAGGACCACTTCGATCTCGACAAGGTCAAGGAGCGCATCCTCGAGTTCCTCGCGGTCCAGCGGCTCAAGCGCACCCAGCGCGGCCCGCTGATCTGCCTGGTCGGCCCACCCGGCGTCGGCAAGACGTCGATCGGCCGGTCGATCGCGCGCGCGACGAACCGCAAGTTCGTGCGGATCTCGCTCGGCGGCACCAACGACGAGGCCGAGATCCGCGGCCACCGCCGCACGTACATCGGCTCGTTGCCCGGTCAGATCATCCGCGGCCTGAGGCGCGCCGGCAGCTGCGACCCGGTGTTCATGCTCGACGAGATCGACAAGCTCGGCCGCGACTACCGTGGCGATCCGGCGTCGGCCCTGCTCGAGGTGCTCGACCCCGAGCAGAACTACGCGTTCCGCGATCACTACCTCGACGTGCCGTTCGACCTGTCCCGCGTGATGTTCGTGGCCACCGCGAACGTGCTCGACACCATCCCCGAGCCGCTGCGCGATCGCATGGAGCTGATCGACCTGCCCGGCTACATCGACGAGGACAAGCTCGAGATCGCGAAGCGGTACCTGGTGCCGAAGCAGGTCGACGACAACGGCCTCGTGCTCGGTGACGACATGACGTTCACCGACGATGCCTTGTTCGAGCTGATCCACGGCTACACGCACGAGGCCGGCGTGCGCAAGCTCGAGCAGCTGATCGCGTCGGTCGCCCGCAAGCGCGCGCGTCAGCTCGCCGAGGGTGCGAGCGGCACGCTCGTGGTCGGCCGTGCCGTGATCGCGGGCATGCTCGGTCCCGCGAAGTTCCGCATCGAGTCGCAGGTCGAGCAGCGCACGAAGCGGCCGGGCGTCGCGGTCGCGCTGGCCTGGACCGCGAGCGGCGGCGAGCTGCTCTACGTCGAATCGACGAAGCTCGGCCACGGCCGCGGCAACATCACGCTGACCGGCCAGATGGGCGACGTGATGCAGGAGTCGGCGCGCACCGCGGTGAGCTGGGTGCGGGCGCACGCCGATCGCTTCGGCATCCCGGAGGACCTGTTCGAGAAGCACGACATCCACATCCACGTGCCGGCCGGCGCGGTGCAAAAGGACGGGCCGAGTGCCGGCGTGGTGATGGTGCTGTCGCTGGTGTCGTTGCTGACGAACCGGCCGGTCCGGCCGTTCACCGCGCTGACCGGCGAGATCACGCTATCCGGCGTGCTCCTGCCGATCGGCGGCATCAAGGAGAAGCTGCTCGCGGCGCGCCGTAGCGGGGTGTCGACGATCATCGTGCCGATGGAGAACGAGCCGAACGTCCGCGAGGAGGTTCCCGAGCATCTGCGCGGCGACGTCGAGGTCAAGCTCGCGGCGAGCATCGAGCAGGCCATCGATCTTGCATTGACCCCTCAGGGAGGTTCTCTCATGGCTTCACAGAAGATTCAGGACGTGATGACAAAGCAGGTCCACTGCGTCGACGAGAGCTCGTCGCTGCGTGAGGTCGCGCGACTGATGCGCGATCAGAACATCGGCGACGTGCTCGTAACCGACGCGCAGGGCAAGCTCTGCGGCATCGTCACCGACCGCGACATTGTCGTACGGGCGGTCGCCGACGAGGGCAACGACCTCGACCAGCTGCGCGTCAAGGACATCTGCACCGCGGACCGTATGGTGACGCTCGCCCCCCAGTCCGGGGTCGACGAAGCCGTCAAGCTGATGAGCGAGAAGGCGATCCGCAGGATCCCCGTCGTCGAGAACGAGCAGCCAGTCGGCATCGTCTCGATCGGCGATCTCGCCACGCAGCGCGATCCGGCCTCGGCGCTCGGCCAGATCAGCCGGGCGGCGCCGAATAATTAGCCGCGGACCTGGGCGGCGATCCCGCGCAGCGCCTCGATGAGCTGCTGGGAGTCCTGCCCCTTGCGGAACATCGGCCGGCCCGGGGCGATCGGCCCCGAGTCGTCCTGGTCCGCCTCGCTCAAGAAGACGACGCGCGCCGCGAGATGCGGCTTGTGCTTGAGGATCCACTTGTAGAGATCGCCGGCACCGCCGTCGTGCATCTTCCAGTCGGCGAGGATGACGTCGAAGTCGCGAAATTCGACGAGATCGAGCGCGTTCCTCAGGCTGTCGACCTGGGTCACCGCGTAGCCCTGCTCGGTGAACAGGTCGGCCATCGCGACGAGCAGCAGCGGATCGTCGTCGACCAGGAGCAGCGCCGGCCGGTCGGGGCCGCGCAGGATCGGGATGCCGCGCGGTGGGGTGCGCACCCGGCGCACGATCCCGGTCGCCACCCGGATGATCTCGTCGATCGCCTCGAGCGGGACGGCCAGGCAGCGGCCCCGCACGACCGCGTCGAACTCGGGCGGCACATCTTGCGCGATGAACACGAAGCGCGACCGCAGATCGGCACGGTTCTGAAGCACCCAGTGGTAGACCTCACCGCCGACCGGGTGGGTGTCGTCCCAGGGGGCGATCACGACCTCGATCGGCCGGTCGCCCTCCAGGTGGGCCTGGGCCCGGTAGCCGGAGGGCGCGGTAATCACGTCGAACCCGTTCGCGTCCAGCCACCCGGTCAACAGGTCGAGCGCGTCGCCATCGCGGTGGACGAGCAACGCGGCATAGCGACCCGACGGCGGCATGTCCCTCGGATCATACCAGTGAAGCGTTTGATTTGATGGCATTCGCATCCTAGGCTTGCGCAATGCAACGGACTCTTCTGCTCGGCGTGCTCGTCGCCCTCGCGGGCTGCCCGAGCGGTGGCGGCGACGCCAAGGTCGCCAAGCCCGGCCCCCCGCCCCTGCCTGGCAACGAAGGCAAGCTCGACCTGCCCGAGATCCCGGCGAACATCGAGGTCTCGAAGAGCCCGCCGATGGAGGGCAACTCGCCCGACCAGCGCTCGCCGATTCTCGACGTCCTCGCGGCCGAGAACGACCGCGAGATCGCCACGCTGAAGAAGGCGCAAGAGCCCGCCTACTACCTGGCGTACCAGCTCGTCGAGCAGCGCGTCGTCAGCCTGGAGTCCGAGGGCGGCGCGCTGATCTCCGATAACGACGACACCGAACGCAACCTCGATGTCGAGGTCCGGGTCGGCTCGCCCAAGCTCGACAACACGCGCTCGCTCTCCGATGACAACAACAACCTCAACGCACCGATGACCCGGCGCGGCGTGGTGCCGTTCGGCGCGGACAAGCAGGCGCTCTCCCACGCGCTGTGGCTCGAGACCGGCCGCCGCTATCACGAGGCGGTCACCGCGCTCGGTTACGTTCGCCAGGACCAGGCGACGCTGTCGAAGCAGAACAGCGATCCCGATTTCTCGTCGGCGCCCAAGCAGGTCTACATCGAGAAGCCGGCGAGCTTGCAGTTCGACAAGGCGCAGTGGATCGCGCGGCTGAAGCGCTGCTCGGCCAAGGCGCTCGCCGGCGCGGCGACCCGCGGCACGTGCGGCGTCGTGTTCCAGCTCAACACCGCGTACTTCGTCAACAGCGAGGGCACGCAGCTCCAGCTGTCGTGGACGAACGCGCAGCTCTCGGTGTCGGTCGGCGTCAAGGCCGACGACGGCATGAACCTGTCGCGCCTCGAGCAGCGGTTCGGTCGCACGCCGGCGGACCTGCCGCCCGACAGCGAGGTCGACAAGATGATCAAGACCGTGGTCGCCGACCTCGACGCGCTCCACGATGCACCGCTCGCCGAGCCCTACGTCGGTCCGGCGATCCTCGAGGGCCGCGCCGCCGGTGTGTTCTTCCACGAGGTGTTCGGCCACCGCATCGAGGGCCACCGCCAGAAGGACACGACGAGCGGCCGCACGTTCGCGAGCTACGTCGGCAAGGACATCGCGCCGGAGTGGCTCTCGGTCTACGACGATCCATCGCTCGTCACGCTCAACGGCGTCCAGCTCAACGGCTTCTACCGCTTCGACGACGAGGGCGTGAAGGCGGCGCACGTGCCGCTGATCGATCACGGCAAGCTCGTCGGCTTCTTGATGGGCCGCAACCCGATCGAGGGCTTCCCGAAATCGAACGGCCACGGCCGCCACTCGCCCGGGCTGCCGCCGGTCGCCCGCCAGGGCAACCTGGTCGTCGAGACCACGCGGAGCGTGCCGTCCGCCGACCTCGAGAAGATGCTGCTCGCCGAGGTCAAGAAGCAGAACCGCCCGTACGGGATGATCTTCACCGACATCAGCGGCGGCTTCACGAACACGAGCGCGTTCGCGCCACAGGCCTTCAAGGTCAACCCGGTGATGGCGTACCGGATCTATCCGGACGGCAAGAAGCAGCTCGTCCGCGGCATCGATATCAGCGGCACGCCGCTGGTCGCGCTGCAGTCGATTCGCGCCGCGAGCCGCGAGGTCGAGACGTTCAACGGCGTGTGCGGTGCGGAGAGCGGCTGGGTGCCGGTCTCGGCGTCCGCGCCGAGCCTGCTCATCGAGCGGCTCGAGATCGAGAAGGGGTTCATCCCACCCGATCGCAAGCCGCTGCTCGATGCACCGTCGATCGCTCCGGCCGGGCAACGCCCGTCCAGCCCCATGTCCGGTCGCCAGGAGGTGTCGCGATGAAGACCCGGTTACTCGCCATCGCACTGGCGCTGATGCCCGCGGCCCAGGCGGCCGCGAAGAAGCCCCCCGAGCAGCCGCTCGGCCAGCCCTCCACCGCCGTCACCGACGAGATCGTCGACGCGATCGCCGAGGAGATGAACCGCGATCTGGCGCGGCTCGAGATCCCGGGCGCACCCAAGCCATACTCGATCTCGTACAAGATCACCGAGGTCGACGTGAACGACGTCGCCGCGAGCCTCGGCCAGACGACGACGCGCAAGAACCGGCACTTCGTCAACCTCGAGGTCCGCGTCCGCGTCGGCTCGAACCAGCTCGACAACAGCAACTTCGTCGTCCCGGATGGCGCGGAGTACGACGGCGCGGCCCAGGCGACGCTCCCCCTCGACGCGGACAAGCGAATCGCGCGGCGCGCGGCGTGGCTCGTCACGGACCAGGCGTACAAGGAGGCGCTGATCCAGCTGCGCGCCAAGCTCGAGGCGCGCCGAGCCGGTGCCTCGTCGCGGCCGGCCGGCGTACCGGCGTGGACCGATGCGCCCAAGATCGTCAGCGACGCGCCCGTGCTCGTGCCGCCGCTCGAGAGCCTCGACGAGCTGGAGGCGCGCGCGAAGCGCATCTCCGGCGTGTTCCGCAACCAACCGGACCTCCGCGACTCGCGCGTCGCGCTGACGAGCTACCTGGAGCGCCGCTGGTACCTGACCACCGAGGGCACGAGCGTGACCGACACGCGTCGCGCGAGCGGCGTCGTGATCGCGGCGAGCGGTCAAGCCGATGATGGCCAGCTGCTCGGCGACTATTTCCTGCGCTACGGCCATACCGCGAAGGATCTGCCGAGCGACAAGGAGCTGACCGAGGAGGCCAAGGACCTCGCCCACTCGATCGCCCTGCTCGCGAAGGCACCGAAGATGGATCACTACAGCGGCCCGGTGCTGTTCCAGGGCGAGGGTGCGGTCGGCCTGCTCCGCTACACGCTGGCGCCCCACCTCGGCGGCACGCCGGTCCCCGAGGGCCTGTCCCCGCAGGAGGCGCGCCAGTTCGGCGGCGCACTCACCGACAAGGTCGGGCTGCGCGTGACCTCGCCGATGCTGTCGATCGCGGACGACCCGACCGCGCGCGAGGCTGGACGCACGGCGCTGATCGGCGGCTACAAGATCGACGACGAGGGCGTCGCCGCCCAGCGCGTCGAGGTGATCAAGAACGGCATGCTGAAGACGCTGCTGCTGAGCCGCACACCGTCCGCGAAGGGCCAGATCTCGAACGGTCACGCGCGGTGGCCCGCCGAGGGCGGCGCGTTTCTGGGCAGCGCGACGAACCTGTTCGTCAGCGCGCGGGGCAGCGTGCCGCGCAAGGCGCTCGAGAAGAAGCTCGTCGCGGCGGCGCGTGCCGAGGGCCTGAAGTACGGCCTGATCGTGACGCGGTTCGACGACGCGGCGGTGACCGGTGCGCCCGAGTTCACCCGGCGCGAGCTCGTGCAGATGATCAAGACGACCGATCCGCTGCTGCCGCCGCCCGCGCTGATCGCGTACAAGGTCTACCCGAACGGCAAGCGCGAGCTGGTGCGCGGCGCGCAGCTCACCGACGTGCCGACCCGCGCCTGGAAGGATGTGGTCGGGACCAGCAGGGATGTCACGGTCTACAACTTCCTCGCGCCGACCGACGGGAACCAGCTCACGCTGCGGATCACGGGCGGCACCGCCGATGGCACCGTACCGTCGGGCGGCGTCGAGAGCAGCATCATCACGCCCGACCTGCTGCTCAAGGAGATCGACGTCACGTCGAGCAACTTCGGCGTGCTGCCGACGCCCGCCGTGCCGAAGCCGCACGCGAAGCCGTGAAGCTGCGCGTCCACGCGATCGAGGAGCGCAGCCGGGCGAACGGTCCGGGCGCGCGCTTCGTCGTGTGGCTCCAGGGCTGCACGCTCGGCTGTCCCGGCTGCTTCAACCCGGCGACGCACGCAGCCGGTGGTGGCCGCGAGGCAACGGTCGCCGAGATCGCGGAGCAGCTCGCGGACACGCGTGGCATCGAGGGGCTGTCGCTCTCCGGGGGCGAGCCGCTCCAGCAGGCAGCCGCCGCGGCCGCACTGCTCGACGCCGCGCGCGCGCTCGGCCTCTCCACGCTCGCGTTCTCGGGCTACACGCTCGACGAGATCCGCGCGCTGCCGCATGGCAACGACGTGCTCGCACGACTCGACGTGCTGGTCGAC
>DAIRFU010000070.1:0-16066 GCA_036794935.1 Kofleriaceae bacterium
CAGCACGGCCAGCTCGCGAAGGCGATCACCGATGCGCTCGCGGCACAGGCCGATGCGGCGGCGAAGGCGCAGGATCCCAAGCAGCAGCAGCAGGGCAAGACGATGGCGGCCGCCGCCGACGAGGTCCGGCTCGCGCAGAACGACATGGCCGATGCCAAGCGCGTGCTCGACAAGGCCGTGACCGAGACGAACCAGTCGCATAGTCTCGAGCCCGTGATCAAGAGCCAGGGGGCCGCGCTCGAGCACCTGATGAACGCCCTGAAGCTGCTGCAGCCTCCGAAACAGGACAAGCAGCAGAAGCAGGATCAGCAGAAGCAAGATCAGCAGAAGCAAGATCAGCAGAAGCAAGACCAGCAACAGCAGCAGCAAGGCGGCGCCGGCCAGCGCGCACGCGACGAGGACGCCCGCCGCCAGCGCGAGCGTCGCGAGCGAGAGGGCGATGGCGGGGACAGCGCGGTGAAGGACTGGTGATGCGGCGGCTCGCGCTCGCGATCCTGTTCCTCGTGCTCGCCGTGCCGCCGGCGTTCGCCGACGAGCCGCGCGCCGAGCTGCGCCTCGAAGGCAAGCCGCACGCCGGGGTGCCGTTCAACATCGCGATGGTGGTCGCCGGCTTCGACGAGGCGCCGCAGCCCGCGCAGCCGAAGCTGGAGATCGCCGGCGCGCGCGTCACGCCGCTCGGCGTCGAGCCCAACGTCTCGCAGTCGATCCAGATCGTCAACGGCCGCCGCAGCGACTTCAAACGCGTGACCTGGACGTTCCGCTGGCGCATCGAGCTCGACAAGCCGGGACGCGTGCACGTGCCATCGGTGACCGCCGTGCAGGGCAGCAAGCGGGCGACCGCCGCGGCCGGCGAGCTCGATGCCGAGGCGGTGCCGACCACCGACGACATGAAGATCGCGCTCGATCTGCCCGACCGCGCGGTGTTCGTCGGAGAGACGATCGAGGCCACGCTGACGTGGCACTTCCGCCGTCAGCCCGATCATCAGACGTTCGCGGTCCCGCTGATGTCGATGGACGCGTTCGTGATCAGCGCGCCGCCCGCGACCGATCCCCGGCGCGCGCTGTCGTTTCAGGCCGGCAGCAAGGAGCTCCAGCTGCCGTACGAGGTCGTGGATGATGGCGGCTTCAAGAAGGTCACGGTGCGCTTCTACGTCGCGCCGAAGCAGCCCGGCAAGCTGACGATCCCCGGCCCCACGGTGGTCGCCGCGCTCGCGGTCGGCCGGCCCGACTTCTTCGGCAACGCGCCGACCCGGCTCTACCGCACGAGCGGTCCGGGCCGCACGCTCGAGGTCAAGCCGCTGCCTCAGACGGACCGCCCCCCCGGGTTCGCCGGTGCGGTCGGGACCCAGTTCTCGATCGCGGTCGCGACGAGCCGCTCGGTCGTCCAGCTCGGCGAGCCGGTCGAGCTCGCGATCACGGTCAAGAGCAACCAGCGCCTCGATACGCTCGCCCTGCCCCGCCTCGACGGTCCCGGCGGCCTGCCGAACGACAAGTTCACGGTGCCGGCAGAGACGCCGACCGGCGAGCTGTCGGACGACGGGCTGACCAAGACGTTCAAGGTCACCGCCCAGGTGACCGGGCCGGCGACCGAGATCCCGGCGCTCGCGTTCTCGTACTTCGACCCGGTGAACGGTCACTATCAGACGATCCACAGCGACCCGATCGCGGTGTCGGTCAAGGGCGGCAGCATCGTCGGTGCGGGAGATGTCGTGGCGGCGCCGAAGCACGGCGGCGGCACGCCGGCGACGCAGCCCGACTTCGACGTCACGCGCGTGGTCGGTGAGCTCGCGCTGTCTCCCGCCGGCGCCACCGATGATCGGCCGCTCGGCGGCACGCTGCTCTGGCTGCTCGTCGCGCTGCTCTATGCGGTGCCGCTCGGTGTGCTCGGCGTGCGTACGTGGCAGGTCAGGACGCGCTCGCAACGCGAGGAGGCAGCCGAGGTGCGCGCCGCGCGCCGCCGTGTCGAGCAGGAGCTCGCGCGCGCCGCCCGCGATCCGGCACGTGACACCGCGGGCGCGCTGGTCTCTGCGCTGCGTGCGTTCGCGCGCGTGATCGATCGCGAGCCTGGCGACGCGCTCCTCGGCGATATCGAGCATGCCGGCTTCGCGCCGGGCGCGGCAAGCACGCCGTTGCCGGCCGACCTGCTCGCCCGCGCCCAGGATCTGATGAGGACGTGGACTGCCGCGGCCAGGCGCCCCGGCGCCTCGAAGATCGGCGTCGCCGTGGTGCTGCTCGCCGTGCTGGCCGCGCCCGCGGTGGCCCATGCCGGACCGACCGCCGCGCGCACCGATCCGAGCGAGGCGATCCGCGATGGCCGCGCTGCCTACGAGCAGGCGATGACGCTCACCGAGGCGACCGCGCGCAAGGCGGCGTTCACGCGCGCGGAGGCGGCGCTCGGCGAGGCCGCGGAGGCCCTGCCCGATCGCCCCGAGCTGTTGACCGACTGGGGCCACGCCGCGCTCGCGGCCGGCGATGTCGCGACCGCGACGCTCGCGTACCGGCGTGCGCTCGCGATCGACAGCGGCAACGCGCGTGCGCGCAAGAACCTCGAGTGGCTGCGCGACAAGCTCCCCGACAACATGCGGCGCGTCGAGAAGAGCGCGACCGACACGCTGTTCTTCTTCCACCACTGGCCGCGCGCGCATCGCCTGCTGATCGGTGCGGCCGCGTTCGCGCTCGGCGTGCTCCTGCTCGTGCCGTGGTCCGGTCGCCGCCGGCGTTCGCTCGCCGGGCTCGCCGTGCTGCCGTTCGCGGTCTGGCTCGCGATGCTGCTCTCGCTCGGTCTCGAGGATCGTCACACCGGCGATGCGATCGTGATGGATGCCGCCGTGCTCCGCGCCGCCGATAGCGCCGGTGCGCCGGCCGCGCTGTCCCAGCCGTTGCCGCGCGGCGCCGAGGTCCGCATCGTCGAGCGCCGCGACGCCTGGGCGAAGATCCAGCTCGCGGGCGGCACGACCGGCTGGGTCCCCGACGGCGCCGTCCAGCGCATTTCGCGCTAGGCTGCCGGCGTGACCCGCCGGCTCTACCACGACGACGCCTACCTCCGCCGGTTCGACGCCGAGGTGATCGCGCACACCACGTTTCGTGACCGGCCCGCGCTCGTGCTCGCCGAGACCGCGTTCTATCCCGAGGCCGGCGGCCAGCTCGGTGACCGCGGCACGCTCGGCGGCGCCACCGTGACCGACACGCAGGAGCTCGACGACGGCACGATCGTCCACCTGATCGAGGGCGCGCTGCCCGCTGTCGGCACGCGGCTGACCGGCGAGCTCGACTGGGCGCGCCGCCGCCAGCACATGGCCCAGCACACCGCGCAGCACCTGCTGTCGGGCACGCTGCTCGATCGCGCGCAGGCGCCGACCGCATCGGCGCGGCTGGGCGAGTCCGCGCTGACGATCGATGCCGCGCGGGATCGCATCCCGGACGCGGAGCTCGCCGCCGCCGAGGATCTCGCGAACGATCTGATCGACGATGACCTGCCGATCCGCGCCTGGTTCCCGAGCGCCGACGAGCTGGCGAGCCTTCCGCTGCGCCGCGATCCCAAGGTCAGCGCCGACATCCGCGTCGTCGCGATCGGCGACTACGACTTCTCCCCCTGCGGCGGCACCCACTGCGCGCGCAGCTCGCAGCTGGGCTCGGTCCGGATCACGTCGACCGAGCGCTACAAGGGCATGACCCGGGTGACGTTCACCGCCGGCCGCCGCGCGCGCACCGAGCTGTTCACGCGCGACCAGGTGCTGCGCGGGCTCGCCGCCACCTTCTCGTGCGCTCCCGCCGAGGTGCCCACCGCGATCGACAAGCTGCGCCGCGACGTCGACACCTCGGCGACCGAGATCGCGAACCTGCGATCGCGGCTGTCGTCGCTCGTCGTCGACTCGTTCACCGGGACCGGCGCGGTGATCGCCGCGATTCCCGGAGATGCGGAGCTCCTGCGCAGCGTCGCGGCCAAGCTCGTGGCCACCGGCCGCGACGCGGTGCTCGCCGCGCCGGACGACAGCGGCACGGTCGTGCTGCTGATGCGCGCACCGGGCTCGACACTCGACTGCGGCGCGGTGTGGAAGCAGCTCGCCGCGAAGGTCGGGGGCCGCGGCGGCGGCCGGCCCGAGCGTGCCGAAGGCCGCGTGCCGAGCCGGCTCGACGACTTCGCGCGCATCGCGGCCGAGCTCGTCTGAAGCTCAGAACACGATCTCGTCGCACAGCGCGTTCAGCTTGGCGGGCAGCGCCTCGGGGCCGGCCAGCTTGGAGACGTATCCGTCGGCGCCGGCCTGGCGCGCCACCCGTTCCAGCTCGTCGTCGGGTGCGCTCGAGCAGATGATCACCGGCAGCCGTGCCGTCTGGACCTGGCCACGTAACCACGTGCACAGCTCTGCGCCGCTCATCTCCGGCATGTAGAGGTCCGTCACGATCAGGTGAGGTTTCCAGTCGAGCACCGCATTGAGGAAGCGGCGCAACGAGCTCACCGTCCGCACCTCGAAGCCCGCCGCGACGAGCACGGTCTCGATCGTCGCGAGCACGACGTCGCTGTCGTCGATCACCACGATCCGATGTCGCTCGGTCACGGCTGGGCCTTCATGGCGTACCGGCCGCGGGTCCGAGGATCCGGCGCACTTCGTCGACGAGAGCTTCCAGACCACGGTTCTTGGAGATGAAGCCCTCGATGTCGGCCCACTTGACGCGATCCGCGAGGTCGGCATCGTCGAGGCTCGAGAGCAGATACATCGGGACGTCGATCCCGTACGAGTGCCGCAGCGCCAGCGCGACGTCGTCCCCGAACACCTCCGGCATCTGCACGTCCATGAGCACCAGATCGACGGCGCCGGCCTGGCGGACGCGGTCGAGCTCGGCGAGGTCGTTCGCACACACGACCGCGTAGCCGGCTGCCTCGAGCGCCGCCCGCGTGGCGTCGAGGAACAGCGCGCTGTCGTCCATCATCAAGATCCGCTTCACGTCGGTGGTCTCCTCGTCGTGGCTAGCAGCCGCTCCAGCGTCGTGAACACGTCGCGCAGCATGATGGGCTTGTCGAGAAACATGTCCGCCCCGGCCTCGAGGAACGCGAGCCGCGCCTTCGACCCACCGACCGAGAAGCCGATCACCGGCACGTCGAGCTGGCGTGCGCGGAGATCGCGCACCAGGTCCGCGCCGGTGAGCGGGCCGGCCAGATAGAGATCGAGGATCGCGAGATCGAAGGTCGTGCGCTGCACGAGCTCGAGCGCCGCCTCCGCGCTCTCCGCCGTCGCCGTCTCGATCCGGAACGTGCGAGAGAACGAGCTCGCGCTCTGTGCCACGACGTCGCGCATCACCGCGCTATCTTCGACGAGCAGGATGCGGCAGCTGCCCGTCGCAGGCGCATCTCCCGGCCGTCGCTGTAGCTCGGCGAGCCGGTCCTCGGCGGGAAAGTCGAGCATGACCCCGGCGAAGTAGCCGTGGCCGGATCCGGCGTCGTGCGCGCGGACCGTGGCCGCGAGCTCGAGCGGTGCGAACAGCCGCGGGAACGAGAGCCGGAGCTGCACCTCGGAGCCGACCGCGACCGGCTCGTCGGTACGGACGAAGACCGAGCTCGCCCCGATCTCCGTGGTGTGACCCACGATGCAGCGGCCGTCGTGAACCAGCTCCGCGCGAAGGACCATCCGCTCCAGCATCGTGGATCCCCATTCTAGATCAACCGCGATCGCTCGTGTCGCCTCGTGGCGCCCGATGCGTCAGTACGAGGCGCCGAGTGTCAGGAGAGCCGTCAGCGGCATACCCGGCGTGAAATGGACGTCCTCCGTCAGCGCCGCCATCGGAGTCACCCGGGACTCCTCGGCGAACTGCGCTTCCCGCCACGTCGCGTCGAGGAGATTGTTGATCGTCAGCGTGAGCGACGCGCGCCCGATCCGGTGGCTCGCGACCACGTCGAGCAGGAAGAACCCCTCGGCCTGGAGGTCGCCGGCCTCGTTTGCCGGCCGGCGATCGATGCCGCGCGCGCGCAGCGAGATCTGCGAAGGGCCCTGGTGGACGCTGACGCCGCCGCCGCCCATCAGGCGCGGAGCGAGGGCCAGCGCGCCGCCGTTGCCGCGGTTCGCGACGAAGCTCGACCGTGCGATCGACACGTTGCCATCGAGCGTGAGCCAGGGCGTCGCATCCCAGCGCAGGTCCGCGTCGATGCCTTGCCGCCGCGTCGCGTCGGAGGGCTCCGTCGTTCCGTAGTCACCGCTCCACACCTGCTCCGAAGATAGGTGCAGGTACCACACCGCAAACGACGCCTGGAGTGCGGGCGTCGGATGTGCGCGCGAACCGACCTCCGCCCCCCACGCCGACGCGAGCGCGCCGTCACCACCGGCGGCGACGGCGGCCCGCGCATCGTTGGAGTGAAATCCGCGACCGGCGTTCGCGAACACGTCGAGCGCCCTGGACGCGTGATACACGGCCGACAGCTTCGGGCTGACGATCGCACGGTCCGCGCTTGCCATGGCTGTCCCCGACATCGGGTCCGCGGCGCGATCCTCGACGTCCCAGATGAACTGATCCACCCGCAAGCCCGGCAGGAGGTGCAGCTTGTTATAGAGCGCGACGTCCGCCTCGCTGTACGCGGCGAGGTTCACGATCGTGGACGCGCTCAGGTTGCACGGGTTCATCGTGTCGAAGCAATCGTCGACCCGGTGCCGCTTCGCCGTGTGCCAGAGGCCGGTATCGACGAGATCGGCGCGGGTCTGCACGCCGGCCGTGACCAGCGCCTGTACCGGCCCGGTCTGGCCGAGCGTCTTCTGATACGCGGCGGTGGCGCCCGTGAGGAAGCGATCATCCGTCTGCTCGATCTGATCGCCGTTGACCAGATCGCGGGCGAACAGCGTGAAGTTCGAGAACAGCTGCAGGCGGTAGTCGACCGCGTACGCGCGGACCTTCCACTGCGCGCCGGGCCTGGCGACGCCGTAGTCGACCGACAGGCTCGCCCGCCGCGAGTCGCCCCCCTCGCTTGGATCGAGCGAGCCGAACCGATCGAGCCGGCCGGCCGCGACCTCGGCCGCCGGGATCTGGCCGGACTGATGCCACGCAGCGGTGTAAAACGTGGACTCTGCTTTCAACGTGCCCGGGCCGATCGCGCGCTGCCACTTCGCGAGCATGGCGGCGCGCCGGTAGCCCTGCGGCGTGATGAACGGGCCATCGGTCTCGCCGAGCTCCGCGGCGACCAGCGCCTTGCCCTTGCCGATCCGATGCGAGCCGATACCGACCAGGCGCGACGACAGTCGCTGCCCCGCGACCGGGCCGGCAAGCTCGGTGCCGCCGGTCAGCCACAAGGTCGGCCGATCGAGCTCGTCGATCGTGCGCATCTCGATGGCGCCGGCGGTGTAAAAGTCGCCGTAGCGCGCGGCGTAGGGGCCCTTGTGAACATCGATGGTCGCGATGGTCTCGGGGATGATCCAGTGCGAGTCCGCGTAGCCCTAGCCGTGGCCGTGGCTGGTCAGGTTGACCGGGACCCCGTCGACGAACAGCGCGACGTCGGTGCCGTGATCGGCATCGAAGCCGCGCAAGAAGTACTGGTCGGCCTTGCCGCCGCCGGCATGCTGGACGACCGCGAGGCCCGGCGTCTGGCGCAGCAGATCCGAGGGCGTCTGCGCCGGCCGGCGGCGGAGCTCCTCGGCATCGAAGTGCACCGACGATGCGGCCTCCGCCGGCGCGCGGTCGTCGATCTCGATCACCTCCGCCGCGGCGATCGACTGTTCGATCAACTCGTCGTCGGTGAGCTCGTCGACGTCGCTCGCCGAGCCTCGCGCTCGCGTCGGCGCTGCCTCGTCCGCTGCCGGCACCGTCCCGGCGGCGGGCTCGGCCGCGGCGATCGCCGGCGCGAGTGCGAGCAGCGCGACCCACGACGCGCGCCCGCGCAGCCGTGGAGCGGTCGTCGCAGCCATGGCCTCACGATATCCCAGCTCGGCAGCCACCACGCGCCGGCCCGCACGCTCCGTGTCGCCCATCTGCCCGCAGCAGGGTGGTCGTCTGGATCATCCGATCGTGCGAATGTCCCCCGGCCGGTTCTTTGTAGGGTTCCAGACGTGTCGCGCCGAGCACGGGCATCCGCGTCAGCGGCCCGACGGCGCCGACCGGAGAGCCTGCACGTACTCGGCGATCGCGGCGACCTCATCGTCGGAGAGCCAGCTGTCGTCGAACGATGGCATCGCGCCGACGCCCTTGCGGATCTGGGTGCGGATCGCGACCTCGGGAAGCGGCTCGTCGTTGATAGCCGGGCCGAGCCCGCCCTGGCCGTTCGGATGGCACTGGTAGCAGAACCTGCGGAACAGCTTCTCGCCCATCGCGACCTCGGCAGACGCCGGCCGCAGCTCCGGCGCCTTGGGCTCGCCGCGCTGCGTGTTGCCGCACGCAGCGATCGCCGAGACGAGCAGCAGGCCGCTAGCGTGCATCGGCAGCGACCTCCTTCGTGATCCGCCACAGCTTGCCCGTCGCGTCGACGGGCTTCGCGCCCTGCTCGGTCACGCGGAGCACGCCGAAGTCGACGATGTACAGCGCGTTGCCATCACGATCGAAGCGCACCGCGACCGGCCGCTCGAGCCCGTGGGTCTCGCCCCGCGATGCCGGGCCCGGCTTGTCGGGGCGGTTGCGCGCGAAGTACTCGAGCTCGCCGGTCTGCGGATCGACCTTCATCACCTCACGCAGCAGGCGAAGGCCGGCGAGCAGGTCGATGCGAAGCAGATCCGCGAGCTCGCGAAGCGCACGCGAGAGATCAGCGACACCGCTGGGATGGAGAAGGAGGGCTAGAGCCCGCGTCGTGGTCCGGATCGTCGGTCTCACGCACGTGATCCGCGACCGCCGTCGGTGGCGCGCGCATTGCTCCCTCGGAGAGTGTGCTGCTGGCGCTCGTTTTCGGTGGACTGCTGATCATCGCGGTTCTGATCTCCGAGCGCGCGCGCACCACGGTGCTCTCGACGTCCGTCGTGTTTCTCGTCGCCGGGCTCGTGCTGGGAAGCGGCTGGCTACCTGGAACCGAGCTACGTCCCTCGGTGGGGATGCTGGCGACCACCGCCGATATCGCGCTGGTCGCGATCCTGTTCGTCGATGGTGCGCAGCTCGACTGCCGCAAGATCGCGAGCGCGTGGCGCTTGCCGGGCCGCGCGTTGCTGCTCGGGCTGCCGCTGACGATCGGTGTGATCGCGGTCGCGGCTCATTTTCTGCTTGGCCTCGGCTGGATCGTGTCGCTCTTGATCGGCTCGATCTTGAGCCCGACCGATCCGGTGATGGTGCGCACCATCCTCGAGCAAGAGGCCGTGCCGCTCCGGCTGCGCCGGCTGCTCTCGGTCGAGAGCGGGGTGAACGATGGGCTCGCGCTGCCCCCGATCATCCTGCTGCTCGCGATCCTGGGCGTGTCGTCGGCGCATCCGATCGCGACGGTGATCGAGGTGGTCGCCGGCATCGCGATCGGCATCGCGGTCGGGCTGATCGCCACGTTCGAGCGTGTTCGCTGGCTCGCGATCGCCGAGATGTACCGGCCGCTGCTCGGCGTCGGAATCGCGATCGTCGTGTTCGCGATCTGCCGCCTGCTCCACGCGAACGAGCTGCTCGCGGCCTTCGCCGCGGGCGTCACGCTCGCCACCGTCAAGGCAGAGCTCGCCGAGGCGTTCGGACGCATCGGCGAACCGCTGTCGGAGGCCATCAAGCTCGCCACCCTGCTCGTCTTTGGCGCCACGGTCTCGCTCGATGTAACGCCCGCCGGTCTCGTGTTCACGGCCCTCACCCTGCTCGCCGCGCGCCCGATCGCGCTCGCGCTCGCGTTCATCGGCCGTAGCCTGCCGCGCAAGGAGTGGCTCGTCGCTGCGTGGTTCGGGCCGAAGGGGTTCTCGTCGGTTCTATATGCGGCGCTGGTGGTCGCGAGCGGGATCCCGGAGGCGGCGCAGATCTATCAGATCGTCGGTCTCGTGGTGCTCGTGTCGGTCATCGCCCATTCCTCGACCGGCTCGCTCGTGGCGCGGTCGTTCGCGCGCGAGCAAGCGGAACCTGCCGCGGCCGAGTGACGCAGGCGCACGCGCGAGATCAGCGCCCCCGCCACCTGCCACCGCAAACCGTTCGCGCTCGGTCAGCTGCGGCGCCTGGCGCGCCAGAGCACGGCGAGCGCGAGCGCGGCGGCGCCGATCCCGAACAGCACGGGCGATGGGATCGGCCAGGCCCGCAAGCGCCGGCGACGCGACCGGCCCTGTGGCTGCGTCGCCTCGTCGCAGGTGGACGCGTGGAAGGAGCCCCAGCCGGGTGGATCGCTCGCTGGAAACGACTCGAGCGCGGCCTGATCGACCACATCCCAGCTGCTGCGGCTCCACGGGTTCGTATCGGGTTGTTCGTGCATCGTACCGACCGTCCTAGACATGGTAGCGCAGGCCGCGCCCCATCAACCAGGCGATCACGAGCGTGATCACGGCGAATGTCAATGCGGTGCTCATGCCGGGGCTCCGCCGGCTGACGCTTCAAGACGCGTGCCCGGTCGCCACTCACGCACTCTTCGGCGTGAGCGGTACCGAGAAGGTCGTATCGCGGCCGGCCGGGAAGTTTGGCGTCTTCATCAGCACGTCCTTCAGGCACCTGCCGAGCGGCCCCGTGTTGATGTCGCCCGGCGACAGCGACACCGATCTCGTGCGGCCGTTCTTGCCGACGTGGATCGTCGCCTCGATCGCGCTGCCCTTCGGGATCGCATCGCGATGCTCGCCGACGCAACCGAGCAACGCGCCCTTGCGGCCGGCGAGTGCGCTGTTGAGCTGCTGCTCGTACGTCCGTGGCCGCTGCGGATCCTTCTTCTTCTTGTCGATGACGACCGCCGATCCAGCGGCCGAGTCCGGCGATGCATCGGGCGGCGCTGCCGCCACGTGCACGGTGTCGACCGGATCCGGATCGGGGCTCGGCCGCACCGCCGGCGCCTGCGTGATCGTGATCTCCGAGGGCGGCCGGTTCTGCGTCTGCTGCCAGACCAGGTACAGCGCGCCGCCCGCGATCGCGACCATCGCGACGCCGAACAGCGGCCAGAACACGCTGCGCCGGGACATGACCACGACCGAGTGCGCGTTCGGATTGGTCGGCGGCTGCACCGGCGCGCCTTGCAGCGGCTGCAGCATCGGCGCGCTGCCCGTCGGCTCGACACCGAACGGTTGCGGCGTGCCAGCGGTCGCGAAGTCGTTCGATCCCGACGACGGGACGGGCATCGGCCGGGGCTGCCACGGCGTCGCGCCGTCGGCCTCGGTCTCGACCGACGGAAACCCATCGTCTTCATCGTCCTCGTGCACGCCCTCGTCGGGATGGACGATCAGCGGCATCGACTTGCGATTGTTCGGCAGCCCCGACGCCGTGCGCTGGACGACGCCCGCCACCTGATGGCTGCGTCGCTCGATCTCGTCGGCGAAGTACGCACGCACGAAGTCGCTGATCTCGCCTTGTGTCCACGGCCGGATACCGGGCAGCCCATCGAGTAGCGCGCTGCCGAACTGGCGCGCGGTCGGGTACCGGTTCGCCGGATCGCGATCGAGCGCGCGCGAGAGCGCGTCGGCAGCACCCTCGGGCAGATCGGGGCGATAGCGGCGCACGTCCGGAATCGGCTGCTCGATCACCGCACGGAACGTCAGGTAATCGGTCTTGCGCTGGAACAGCCGGCGCAGCGCCAGCATCTCGTACACGACGACGCCGAGCGCGAAGATATCGACGCGGCGATCGATCGCGGCGCCCTTGAGCTGCTCCGGGGCCATGTACGCGTACTTGCCCTTGACCGTGCCCTCCTGCGTCTGCGTCGAGGCGCCGCGCGCCTTCGCGATGCCGAAGTCGAGCACCTTCGCGACACCGGTCTCGGTGAGAAAGATGTTCGAGGGCGTGACGTCGCGGTGGATGATGCCGAGGTTCTCGCCGCCGCGATCCTTGAGCTCGTGCGCGTAGTTCATCGCGTCGGTCGCCTGCTGCACCACGCCGGCGACCAAGCCGAGATCGAGCGCGTTGCCCTCGCGCGAGAACCGGCGCAAGAGCGGCAGCAGCGAGATGCCCTCCAGGTACTCCATCACGATGTAGAGCTGGCCGTCGGTCTCGCCGAGCTCGAACACCTGACAGATGTTCGGGTGGCTCATCTTCGAGGCGATGCTCGCCTCCGCGATCAGCATCTGGCGAAACCGGGCATCATCGGCGAGGTGCGCCAGGATGCGCTTGATCACGTACAGCTTCTCGAAGCCCTCGGCTCCGGACAGCCGCGCGAGGAAGATCTCGCCCATCCCCCCCGTGGCCAGGCGCGCCAGCAGCTCGTAACGGCCCAGACGTCGTTGCGTCTGGCTCGCCCCCGGGATTCCCATGCGACCCGGAATGGTAGCAGAGCACACCGCATGATTCTGCGGAGTGCCGTGCCTACATCGGCACACGTGACCTGCTAGGTTGGCGCGTGATGCGGTTCGAGCTGCACTGCCACTCGACGTGCTCCGACGGCACCGAGCCGCCCGCGCAGGTCGCCGCGCGTGCCACCGAACGTGCCGTCGACGTGTTCGCGCTCACCGATCACGACACGTGCGCGGGCGCGGGGGTCGCGGTCGCCGGCGCGCGGTGCCTGCGCGGCGTCGAGATCTCGTGTGACGAGCCGGCGAGCGGGCGCACGATCCACGTGCTCGCGTACGATCGCGGCGGCGCGGCGTGGACCGAGCTCGAGCAGCGGCTCGGTGACCTGCGCACCGCGCGGCGCAACCGCCTGCGCATGATGGCGGCGCGGCTGACCCAGCGCGGGATCCGCGTCGACGTCGAGCCGCTGATCGCCGAGGCCGAGCGCAGCGGCCGCACGCTGGGCCGGCCGGATCTCGCACGCCTGATGCTCGCGGCGGGCGCGGTGACCTCGGTCAAGGAGGCGTTCACGCGCCACCTCTACGACGGCGGTCCGGTCGACGTCCCGCACCACGCGCTGTCGTTACCCGACGCGCTCGCGCTCGGCCGCGCCGCCGGTGCCGCGATGTCGCTCGCGCATCCGCACCTCTATGATCAGCTCGGCGTCGCGCTGCTGCGGCAGCATCGCGCGGACGGGCTGGCCGCCGTCGAGGCGTTCTACGGGAGCTACAACGCGCACGAACGCAAGCGCTGGACGGACGTCGCCGACGACCTCGGCCTGATGTGCACCGCGGGCTCGGACTGGCACGGCCCCGAGGACCCGAGCGCGCCGATCGGCGTCGACGTGCCGGACGAGCGCGGCAAGCAGCTCCACGACTGGCTGTTGTCGAGCAGCTCCGCGTAGTGCGCCGGCGTCAGCGCGCCTTGCGTTTGGGCGCCGGTGCGGCCGCTGCCACGCTGTGGCCCATCGCGACGATCTTCTTGAACTGGCCCGGGGTCACCGGCTGCACCGAGAGCCTGCTGATCCTGAGCAGCACCATCTTCGCGAGCGAGCGGTCCGCCTTGATCTGCGGCAGCGACACGTAGTGGGGGAACTTCTCGACGAGCTCGACCTCGACACAGTCCCAGATCGGCTTCTCGCGCGTCGCCTTCGGATCGAAGTACTGGTTCGCCGGATCGAACTGCGTCTCGTCGATGATGCCGGTCTTCGTCACGCGCGCGAGCCCGGCGACGCCGGGCGGATTCGCGTTCGAGTGATAGAACAGCACCTCGTCGCCGACGCTCATCGCGCGCATGTGAAAGCGCGCGAACATGCTGCGCACGCCGGTCCACGGCTCGGCCGGGACACGTGCGAGATCATCGATCCCGAACACGTCGGGCTCGGACTTCATCAACCAGTACTTCGGCATGGCACTCCGAGCTCCAGCGCGTGAATGGGCAGCTCGCGCGACGCGGTGCGAACCTCGTCCGCGAACCCGGTCAGGTTCACGTTGAACGAGAACTGGACCTTGTCGTCGAGCGGGCGGAAGAAGTCATCGTAGTGCGTCGGCACGATCACGTCAGGCGCGAGCGCGGCGACGATGCGCCGGACGTACGTCGGCGTGAAGCGGCGGCCCGAGATGCCGCACAGGAACACGTCGACGTTGCGGTCGCGCAGCTCGCTCTCGACGAAGTCCGCCGACCCCTGGTGGTAGAAGCGCATCCCGGCGACCTCGATGTGGATGCCCCACACCTGGCCGCAGCGATACGCCTGCGGCGTCAGGTGATCGACGTGATCGCACGTCAGCTCGCCGGCGTACGGCACCCGCATGCCGAGCTCGAGCCTGGAGTGCACGCTGGGCACGAAGTGGAAGCGGAACGGGCCGACCTCGTAGTCGCGGTGCGGGTCGACGACGACCGCGCGCTCGCCGAGCTGGTACAGCTGCATCAGGTTCGCGAGCGAACGCGAGCCGTAGACGCTGCAGCCGGTGCGCTGTGCGATTGCCGGCACGTCGAGCGCGTGATCGAAGTGCGTGTGGCCGACGAGCACCGCATCCGCGCGATCGATCCAGCGGCCGATCGCCTCGTGCGACGGCGGCACGACGCGGCGGCGCACGAGGTGCGGGAGCGGGAGTCGCGTGACGTACGGATCGATCCACAGGACGACGCCCTGATACGCGAGCCGAAATCCCGCGGTGCCGATCCACGTCAGCTCGAGGCCCTTCGCGAGCGGGAGCGGAGCGCCGAGCTGCCGAGCCGTTAGCATGTCGCTCGTTTGTTGGCGGCGCGCCGTCGCGAGATACGCGAGCGCGGAGCCAACATGACCGAGCGGACCTAGCACCGGCTGCGATTATTGACTACAACAGCCCCACAAACGAAGGAGCGATTGATGGCATTCGAGCTGCCCCCACTTCCCTTTGGCAAGGACGCACTGGCCCCGGTGATCTCGGTCGAGACGATCGACTACCACTACGGCAAGCACCACCAGGCGTACGTCAACAACCTCAACAACCTCGTGCCCGGCACGAAGTACGAGAACATGTCTCTCGAAGAGGTTGTGAAGACGACGAACGGCCAGGCGTCGGAGAAGAAGGTCTTCAACAACGCCGCGCAGGTGTGGAACCACACGTTCTACTGGAACTGCCTCGCGCCGCAGGCCGGTGGTGACCCGACCGGCAACATCAAGGCCGCGATCGCCAAGTCGTTCGGCAGCTTCGCGGACTTCAAGACGAAGTTCAACGAGGCGGCCGCCGCGCAGTTCGGCTCGGGATGGGCTTGGCTCGTCAAGACCGGCGACGGCGTCGCGATCGAGACGACGGCAAACGCCGAGACGCCGTTCGCGGCCGGCAAGCCGACGCTCCTGACGTGCGACGTCTGGGAGCACGCCTATTACATCGACTACCGGAACGCTCGCCCGAAGTACCTCGAGGAGTTCTGGAAGCTCGTGAACTGGAACTTCGTCAACCAGAACTTCGGCGCCTGAGCAGTTGCCGAGCGCACCGTCACGGTGCGGGTAGCCGATAAAGGTCGCCCGCACCGACGAGCAGCTCGCCACCTGTTTCGCCAAGAACGTCGACCGTGCCGCGCAAGCGGACGGGCAACGGCGCAAAGGTCTCGCCGTCATCGCGCGAGACCCACAGCTTCTTCCCGGCGAGCACGACCGTGCCCGTCGAAGTGCAGTGCATGGCCCGGATGTCCGGATCCTTGACCTGCAGGCGCCTCCATATCTTGCCGCCGTTCGTCAACCGCCGCATTTCCGTGATGCCGAGCCACATCTTCGCGAGGAGCGTGCCGGCGCTCGTGATCGTCGCGGCGACGATGGGGTTATCGCGCTCGGGCCTTCCAAGCAGTTTGATCGTTCGTCGCGGGCCGAGCAGATAAAGGCGACCGTGCGCGTTTACGAGCAAGCCGTTCGCGCTACGTCCCACGATATCGAGCAAGACGTCGTCGCCGTCAGGCCATTTGACCGCGACGAACCGCACGCCGTCTTTGGACCAGAAGAGACCCAAGACATCTGTCTCATCGGACGACGAGCCCTTCGAATCGCTCGTCACGACGCGTGCGAGCGCCCATGCTCCGCCGTTGCCATCGGCTCCGACGCCGGTGATATCCGTGCGGACTCGCGACGAGTGAGGGCCGACGCGTAGCTGCTTCGCGGGACCATCGTTCGACGAGACATACAATCCGCCCCCCGCCGCGAATAGGACCCGGTTGCCGAGAGCGCACATCGTCGGCTGCTGGTTCCAGAATCCCTCGGCCCGCGCGCCGGCCTTGGGTT
>DAIRFU010000071.1:0-16046 GCA_036794935.1 Kofleriaceae bacterium
CTTCGCGGCGGTGACCGCCGAGTTGCGATGCGCGCCACCGGGCGCCTCGGGGATGATCTCGTCGCAGATGCCGAGGTGGGTGAGGTCCGGCGCCGTCAGCTTGAGCTGGGTGGCCGCCTCGCCGATCTTCGCCGGATCGCGCCACAGGATCGACGCGCAGCCCTCGGGCGAGATCACCGAGTAGATCGAGTACTCGAGCATCAGGATCCGGTCCGCGACGCCGAGCGCGAGCGCGCCGCCGGAGCCGCCCTCGCCGATCACGACCGAGATGATCGGGACCGTGAGGCTCGCCATCACCTGCAGCGCCTTCGCGATCGCCTCGGCCTGGCCGCGCTCCTCGGCGCCGAGGCCCGGATACGCGCCCGGCGTGTCGATGAAGCAGATGATCGGCCGGCGGAACCGCGACGCCATGCGCATCAGGCGAGTCGCCTTGCGATAGCCCTCGGGACGCGCCATCCCGAAGTTGCGGTGCATGTTGTCCTTCGTGTTGCGGCCCTTCTGATGGCCCAGCACGAGGACCTCCCACTCGTCGAACTGCGCCATGCCGCCGATGATCGCCGGATCGTCGCGGAAGCCGCGATCGCCGTGCAGCTCGACGAAGTCATCCATCAGCAGGCCGACGTAATCCATCATGTAGGGCCGGCCAGGATGACGCGCGAGCTGGACCTTCTGTTGCGCGGTCAGCTCGGCGAAGATTTCCTTCTGCAGCTTGCGCGACTTCTGCTCGAGCTTGCGGATCTCGGCCGAGAAGTCGACGGTCTCGGTCGACAGGCCGCGTAGCTCGCTGATCTTCTTCTCGAGATCGATGATCGGTCGCTCGAATTCGAGGATCATGCGGTCCGAGAGCGGAGGCGTTTCAAGGTTGGCCATCGTGTCGACCCTAGAGCCCTGCTAGGTACCGCTCCAGTACGGCGAGGTCAACGTCCGCCGCGGAGCCGTACCAGGTGATCGTCTGATCAGGTCGGTACCACGAAAGTTGACGCCGTGCGTAATGCCGTGAGTTCCGCTTGATCAGCTCGATGGCCCGACCACGCTCGAGGGCCCCCGCGGCGACCTCGTGGAGCTCGGCGTAGCCGATCGCCTGCTGGGAGCGCAGCGGCGGCAGGTAGCCCCGGTCGCGCAGCGCACCGACCTCGCGCTCGAGCCCGGCCGCGATCATCTCGTCGACCCGCGCGTCGATGGCGGCATAGAGACGCTCGCGCTCGGGAGCGAGCCCGACCAGGCGCGCCTCGTAGCGCCGCGGCATCGTCTTGTGATCGTGCCTCGCCTGGTGCGCGCTCATCGGCTCGCCGGTCAGCCGGTAGACCTCGAGCGCGCGGACGATCCGCTTCTCGTCGTTGCGATCGATGCGCTGCGCGCTCGCCGGGTCGACTCGCGCCAGCTCCGCGACCAGCGCGTCGAGCCCGAGTGCGATCAGCTCGTGCCGCACCTGGGCCGACGCTGGCGGGCCCTCGAACAGGCCGAGCAGCAGCGCGCGCACGTAGAGGCCGGTCCCGCCGCACACGATCGGGACCCGGCCGCGGGCAGTGATGTCGGCGATCGCGCGGTCGGCGAGCTCGATGAACCGAGCCGCCGTCATCTCCTGGTCGGGCTCGATGACGTCGATCCCGTGATGCGGCACTCGCGCACGCTCCGCGGCCGCGACCTTGCCGGTGCCGATGTCCATCCCGATGTAGACCTGCTGCGAGTCACACGAGATCACCTCGCCGCCGAGGCGGGCGGCCAGCTCGAGCGACAGTCGGGTCTTGCCCGCGCCGGTCGGACCGACGATGACGACGAGACGCGGCGGCGACACGCCCTCATTGTAGTGGGCCTGATAGGCTCCGGCCATGCGAGCATCGGCGATCCTCCTCGTGGGCCTTGCGTGCGTCTCGGCCTGCAGCAGCGACGGCGGCGGCGGTGGCGACGATGGCGGCGGGCGCCAGCACATCTTCGGTGGCGACCGCCCGGTCGAGCTGAAGACGCCTGCGATGCTCACCGAGGGCAAGCAGTACCCGCTGCTCGTCGTGCTGCACGGCTACGGCGCGAACGGGTTCGTGCAGACCGCGTTCTTCGGTACGAACGCGCTGCTCGACGCCGACGAGGCGCTCGTGATCGCGCCCGACGGCACCGAGGACAGCGCCGGCAAGCTGTTCTGGAATGCCGACGCGGCGTGCTGCGACTTCGACCACACGAATCCCGATGACGTCGCGTACATCGGCGGCCTCATCGACGACATCTCCGCCGAATGGCCGGTCGACAAGAATCAGGTGTTCGTGCTCGGCCACTCCAACGGCGGCTACATGGCCTACCGGATGGCGTGCGAGCGGGCCGACGTGATCGCCGCGATCGGCTCCCTCGCGGGCGACGCCTCGTCGATGCCGGCGGCGTGCACGCCGTCGCAGCCGGTCAACGTGGTCCACCTGCACGGCACGGCCGACGACACGGTCCCGTTCTCGGGCGCGGCGCCGAGCGTCGAGCAGTGGCAGATGAAGAACGGCTGCGGCACGACGCTCGTGCCGACGATGGACTACGACTTCGACAGCACCATCGCCGGCGCCGAGACCCACGCCGCGGCCACCGATGGCTGCCCCGAAGGAGGCGCGGTCGAGCTGTGGACGATGGAGGGCTCGAGCCACATCCCGATCATGAACGACACGTTCGCGCCGACGATCTTCGACTGGTTCACCGCGCACGCGCGCTGACGGCTCCGATCACGACGCCGGCGCGCACGGTCCGCGTGTCGTCGCCGAGCGTCACGTCGAGCTCGCCCTGGGGCCGCGGTCGGGCAACGCGCCGACATCGATGAACCCCATGCCGCGAGTCTAGCGTCCAAACCGGCGGGCGATGTCGGCGATCGACAGGCGCAGCATGACCGGGCGGGCATGCATGCCCTGCGTGCTGAAGTCGGCCCCGTCCATCGTGCGTAGCAGTGCCTCGGCCTCGCTCGGCGACAGCCGATCGCCGGCGCGCACGACCGAGTGACACGCGATCTCGGCGAGCACGCGATCGAGGCGCTCGGTCTCACCGGGCGCGCCGTCGTCGGCCCACTCGGTCAGCAGCTTGCGGAGCAGGTGCGTCGGATCACCGTGGCGGATGCCGGCGGGCACCGCCTTGACCGCGAGCGCACGCTCGCCGAAGCGCTCGGCCTCGTAGCCGACCTGGGCGAGCACATCGGTCATCCTCGCGGCGGCCTCGACGAGCGGCGGCGCCAGCTCGATCGTGGTCGGGAACAGCATGCGCTGGCCGGCGACCTCGCGCTCGCCCTGCCCTGCCTTGAGCCGGGCCAGCTCGACGCGCTCGTGGGCGACGTGCTGATCGATCAGGACGAGCTCGCCGGCGCTCTCGCACACGAGGTACGTGAGATCGAGCTGGCCGAGGTACGTCAACGACGCGAAGAAGCCGGGAGCGGTGGTCGGCGTCGAGCCCTCGGCGAGCTGGACGTCATCCCACGGTGCGGCATCGCGGCGGGTGCCCGGCGCGGGCTCGCCGCTACCCGGTGCGGACTCGGCGCGGGCGTCGCGCTCGACCCGCGTCAACGCATGCGCGGCGCGCGCGGCGAGCCCGGCCTCGGCGGCCCGCGCGGTGCGGACGCGATCCTTGATCTGCTGCGCCCACTGCCGCGGGCCCGCATCCTCGAACCCGAGCTGGGCCTGCGCCCGGTCGCGCGACCACTCGCGCTCGCGCGCGTCCCGCAGCTGCGCCGCGTAGGTCTGGGCCAGCGCCGTCGCCGGCGCACGCGGATCCGTGCGTGTCACCGCATCGAGCGGCAGCCTCGGCGGCGCGACGCTCGCGATCGCGGTCATCATCACCGGGCCCGCACCACCGATCTCGTCGCGCCATGGCGCTCGCTCGACACCGGCCTGGACCACGTGGCGGACCGCCGCGCACACGGCGCCCGCGTCGGCGAACCGGACCTCGTGCTTCTGCGGGTGGACGTTGATGTCGACGGCTCCCGCCGGCACGTCGAGCATCACGATCGCGACCGGGTAGCGGCCGCGCGGGACCAGCTCGCCGTAGCCCATCGCGATCGCGTGGAGCAGGCCGCGGTCGCGCACCGGCCGCTTGCCGACGAAGAGCTGGACGCCGCGCGCCGTGGTCTGCGCGAGCTCGGGCGCGCCGAGGTACGCGATCACCCGGACGCCGCCCTCCTGGCCGGTCGCCGGCACCATGCGCGACGCGATCCGCGCGCCGAGCAGCGCCTGTACCCGCGCGAGGCCGTCGCGATCGGGCGGCGCGTCGAGGGCGACGCGGCCGTTGTGCGTCAGCTTGACGTGCAGGCCGTGGTGGACCATCGCGACGCGCGCGACGAGCTCGGTCACGTGCGATGCCTCGGTCGCCTCGGACTTGAGGAACTTCAGCCGCGCCGGCACGTTGTAGAGCAGATCGGTGACCTCGAGGCAGGTGCCGACCGGGGCGCCGACCTCGGTGACGCCGAGCAGCCGCCCACCCTCGAACTGGACGCGCGTGGCGGCGAGATCGTCGGCCCGGCGCGTGGTCAGGGTCAGCCGCGACACGCTCGCGATCGAAGGCAGCGCCTCGCCGCGAAAGCCCAGCGTCGCGAGGTCCCACAGATCGTCGAGCGCCCGCAGCTTGGAGGTCGCGTGGCGCTCGAACGCGAGGACCGCCTCCCGCGCGCTCATCCCGCAGCCGTCGTCGACCACGCGGACCAGGCTGCGGCCGCCGGTCAGCGTCTCGACCGAGATCGTGCGGGCCCCGGCGTCGATCGCGTTGTCGACCAGCTCCTTGACCACCGAGGCCGGCCGCTCGATGACCTCGCCGGCGGCGATCTGGTCGATCACCGTGGGCGGCAGTACCGCGATCCGCGTCTCCACGCACCCTGGGTAACACGCCCCCCTGATCGAGGCCGGTTTTGCGCTATAAGGCGCCCATGGCGAGCACCAGACCAGGCGGCGTCGTCGCGGTCACCGGCGCGTGCACCTACCTCGGTGGCGAGCTGCTGCGCCGCCTCGAGGAGGACTCCCGCTACGCGCGCGTGCTCGCGCTCGACATCCGGCCGCCGGCCTGCGCGGGCAAGAAGATCGAGTTCATCAAGCTCGATCTCACCCAGCCGACGGTCGACAGCGAGCTGGCGACGATCCTCGAGCGCCACGAGGTCGACACGTTCGTCCACGGCGCGTTCCTGTCGCACCCGACGCACGCCTCGGAGTGGGCGCACGAGCTGGAGGACGTCGGCACCATGCACGTGCTCAACGCCTGCGCCGGCATCGAGCCGCGCCGGTTCGTGATGATCTCGACGACACTCGTCTACGGCGCGCACGCGAAGAACCCGAACTTCCTCACCGAGGACGCCGAGCTGCGCGGCCACCGTGACTCGCGGTTCGTCAATGACAAGGTGCGCGCCGAGCGCCAGGTCCAGCGCTTCGCGCACGAGCACCCGGCCGTCGAGGTGTGCATCCTGCGATTCGCGCCGATCCTCGGCCCGACCGTGTCGAACATGTACACGCGGTTCTTCCGCCGCCCGGTCGCGCCCGTGATGATGGGCCACGATCCGCTGATGCAGTTCGTCCACGAGCAGGACGCCGCGTTCGCGCTGGTCAAGGCGGTCGATTCGCACGCGACCGGCGCGTTCAACATCATCGGCAAGGGCGTGCTCCCGTACACGACCGTGCTCGCGCTGCTCGGCCGCGTGCCGGTATCGATGCCGCAGCTGGTCGCGCGCCAGCTCTCGAAGCTGCTCTGGGCGACGCAGCTGGTCGGCTCGCCGCCGTCGTTCCTCGATTTCTTGCTCTACCTGTGCGTGGCCGATGGCCGCAAGGCGAAGGCCGAGCTCGGCTTCTCGCCGCGGCTGTCGATCAAGCGCACGATCCTCGACTTCCTCGGCATCGCGCCCGAGGATGGTGCGACCGACGTCGCGAGAGCGCAGGCATAATGACGGACGAGCCCGACGACGAACCGAACGAGGACGACTGGTACGGCGACGCCGATCCCCGCGTGCCGGACGCGACCGCGTGGCCCGACCGCGATCTCGGCTTCCTCGGCGGCGACTACGGCGGCTCCGCGGTGGTCGAGTCCGCGCTCGGCGGCCGTGCGCCGACGGCGCAGGAGGACGAGGCCGTGCTGCGCGAGCTGGAACGCCGGCTCGAGCAGCAGCGCACGCCCGCATTCCCGATCGATCTCCGTACCCGGCTGCCGCTCGAGGGGCTGTGGCGGCGCTGGCGCGCGCTCGCGATGTGGGGCCGCAGCGACGTCGTCGACGATTTCGGCCGCGATCCGCGGGCGACCGCGCGCTGGGAGTGGCTGTTCGAGTTCCTCTACTCGCGCTGGTTCCGCGTCCAGGCGATCGGCGTCGAGCACGTGCCCGCCCACGGCCGCGCGCTGCTCGTCGCGAACCACGCCGGCACGCTGCCCTACGACAGCGCGATGGTGATGCACGCGGTACGCCGCGATCACCCGTCGCGACGCGACGTCCGTCCACTCGTCGAGGACACCGTCTTCCACCTGCCGTTCCTCGGCCCGATCATGAACCGCATCGGCGGCGTGCGCGCCGATCCCGCGAACGCCGAGCGCCTGCTCGAGAAGGACGAGCTGGTCGCGGTCTTCCCCGAGGGCGAGAAGGGCATGGGCAAGCTCTGGAAGGACCGCTACCGGTTGCAGCGGTTCGGGCGCGGCGGCTTCGTCAAGCTCGCGCTGCGCACGCGCTCGCCGATCATCCCGGTCGCCGTCGTCGGCGCCGAGGAGGCCGCGCCGATGCTCGGCAAGGTGACATGGTTCGCCCGCAACATCGGCATCCCGTGGATCCCGGTCACGCCGACGTTCCCGTGGTTCGGCCCGGCCGGCCTGTTGCCGCTGCCGAGCAAGTGGTTCGTCCAGTTCGGCGAGCCGATCGATCTCGCCGCACAGCACGGGCCCGACGCCGCCGACGATCGGCTGCTCGTCAACAAGCTCGCCGATCAGATCCGGACGCAGATCCAGACGATGATCGACGGCCTGCTCGCGCGCCGCCGGTCTCCCCTGCTCGCGGCGTTCCTGGGCTGAGCGTTCCGTTCTTGAACGGCCGGATCGCCGTGTTATCGTGAGCCCAATGCCGGCCGTGTACGAGTCCGAGCTGGAACCACTGCTCGATCAAACACGCGAGCTGCTCGGCGCCGGTGACGACACGCTGCTCGCCCTGGCCAACACCACGATCAACCACGCGCTGCACTTGCACCCCGATTGTGTCGAGGCGTGGCTGCTCAAGTGCCAGGTCGCGTCCGCCACCGGGGATGACGTCGCGGCCCTCGCTGCCGTCGAGATGGCGCTGCATCGCGCGCCGCATCGCGCGGAGGCGCTGTACTGGCGGGGCGCCGTGCTCGGCGACCTCGGCCGCCACCGCGAGGCGCTGCGCGCGATCGAGGCCGCGCTGCGCGTGCTCGCCAACGCCGACCACTGGCTGCTCGAGGATCTGTTCTACGAGAAGGTGACGCTCCTCGATGCGCTCGGCCTGCACGAGGCCGCGGTCACCGCCTGCGAGGCAGGGCTCGATCGCTGCCCGGGCTCGCCGCTGCTTCGGGCCGCGCTCGCTCCCGCCGAGCGCGCTCGCGTGAGGGGCTCGCTCAAGCTGCTGCGCGGCGGCGCGCTCTGACGCGCCGTATTGGTCGGGTTCGGGTTGCGGCGCTCCCGACGTGGCCATTAGGCTCGCGCGCGAGGAGGAAGAGGACATGATGAAGGTCACGACATCGCTCGTGTTGCTGCTCGCGCTCACCACGGTGGGCTGCAGCAAGAAGAAGGAAGAGGGAACGGCGCAGAAGGCGGATCCCGCGCTGACGCCCAAGGTGACGGAGCAGCCCGCAGAGGCGCCGGCGGCCCCCCTCACCGGCACCGCGCTCGCCGACAAGTACAAGACGTGCGTCGGCCTGATCAACGAGGCCAAGTGGCAGGAGCTCCGCAAGGACTGCATCGCCGACGCGTACACGATGCACGCGGTCGCCGGCATGGAGGAGCAGAAGGGCGCCGACAAGCTCATCGCGTACTTCAAGGATCAGAAGACCGCGATGCCCGACTGGAAGCTCGAGCCCCAGCTCGTCATGGTGAGCGGCCGTAACATCCTCGCCGTCGAGCTCGCGACCGGGACGCACTCCGGCCCGATGAAGACGCCGATGGGCGAGGTGCCGGCGACGAACAAGAAGATGGGCATGCTGTTCTTCCATCGCCTCGCGATCGATGACCAGAACAAGGCGACGGACGAGTGGGCCTACGCCGACGCGTCGACGATGATGAGCCAGCTCGGCCTCGCGCCCAAGGGCACGCCGCCGATGCGGCCGGCGATGGACAAGGGCATGGAGGGAGCACCGATCGTCGTCGTCACCGCAGATGATGCGGCGGAGAAGGCGAACCTCGAGATCGCGAAGAAGAACAACGACGCGTTCGTCGCGAACAAGCTCCCGGACTACCTGGCGACGATGGCGGATGACGCCGTCGAGAGCGACATGACGTCCGAGAAGGACGTCACGGGCAAGCAGGAGCTCGGCAAGGGCTTCAAGATGTTCCGCGACGCGTGGAAGGACGTGAAGTTCTCCGACCCCACCATGTGGGCGGCCGGCGACTACGTGATCCAGACGTTCAAGTTCGAGGGCACGAACGACAAGCCGATGGGCAAGATGAAGCCGACGGGCAAGACCATCTCCGTCGACGTCGCCGAGGTCATGCACATCAAGGATGGCAAGATCGACAAGCTGTGGCGCTTCATGAACGGCATGGACTTCGCGAAGCAGATGGGCATGATGCCGGAGACCGCGCCGGCGCCCGAGAAGAAGTAAGCAGGCGCGACCGGTGAGGGTGGCCCGGCTCGCCGTGCTCGCTGCGTGCGGCCTGTGCGCCGCAGCCGGCATGGCATGGATCGGAGGCGCCGTCGCCGGCGACGCCCCGGTCGCGCCGGTGCCCGACGCCCACGTGCTGACCACCGCCGCGCGCGCCGGCCGCCACGTGCGGATCGATGGCCCGCACGGCGTGATCCACGTGTGGATCCCGCACAGCTACCGGCCGGAGACCGGCGCGACCATCGTCTACATCCACGGCTACTACGACGACGCCGACTCCGCGTTCGCCGGCCACCGGCTCGCCGAGCAGTTCGCGATGAGCGCACTCGATGCGATGTTCATCGTGCCGGAGGCGCCGGCGAAGACCAAGGTGCCGGTCAACTACCCGAACCTCAGCGAGCTGTTGCGTCTCGTCGAGGACGAGACCGGCGTGGCTCGCGGCATGGCGCTCACCGCAGCGGTGGGCCACAGCGGCGCGTACCGCACGATCGATGCATGGCTCGACGAGCCGCTGCTCGATCAGGTCGTGCTGATCGACGGCATGTACGGTAACGAGGACGTCATGGAGGCGTGGCTGCGCGCCGCGCCGCATCATCGGCTCGTCACCGTCGCCGAGGACACCCTGCCGTGGACCGAGCAATTCCTACGCGACATGCCGGACACGTTCGTCGTCACGCGCGTGCCGCCGACCTACGACACGTGGCCGCCCGAGGCAACGACCGCCCGTAGCGTCTACGTGCGTGCGCAGTACTACCACATGCCGCTGGTCACCGACGGTATCGTGCTGCCGGCCGTGCTGCGCCTGTTGCCCGTCGAGCTGCTCGGCGACGAGCCGTGGCAGCACCCGCTCGGCGCGCTGCCGCCGCGGCCGGATGCCGCGATCGATGCCGCCGGCCCCGCGCTCGCCCACTGAGGCTATCGCCCTATACTGCGGCCTGGATGCGCACGCGGATCGCCGCCCTGCTCGCCGTCGCGGCGTTGCTCGCGTTTTCGTACGCGATGCCGGGCGTGCGTCGCGCGTTCATGCACGCGGTGATCACGTGGGACGCGGTGCCGACCGAGCCAGTCGCGCTGTCGCCCGGCGATGGCCCCGGGCTCGCGCCCGCGCCGCGCGTGCGAGTGATCCTGATCGACGGGCTCGGCGAGGCGACCGCGAAGACGCTGCCGAGCTTGTCGGCGCTGTGCAAGCAGGGGCTCGCGCTGCGCGTCGATGTCGGGTTCCCGACCGTGTCGCTGCCGGTCGAGGTCTCGCTGTGGACCGGGCTGACCCAGCAGCAGACCGGCATCGTGTTCCGCTCCGCCCGTCCGCTCGTGCCGCCGCTCGCGACCAGCATCCCGGCGCAGGTGCCGGGCAGCCGCGCGGTCGCCGAGTCGCACGGCTACATCGTGCGCTCGCTCGGCTTCGCCGACGCGCGGCCGGCCGCACTCGATGCCGAGCACCCCGAGCTGGACGCCGACCTCGAGACCTGGAAGCAGGACACGTGGCTGACCGCCGCACGCGACGCGGTGACGAGTGACGCGCGCCTCGCGTTCGTCCACGTGCTGCGCGTCGACACCTGGGGTCACCGCAAGGGCAGCGGCTCCGCCGAGTACCGGCAGGCGGCGAGCGAGGCCGATACGATCGCCGGCGAGCTGGTCGCGCTCGCACCCGACGCGCGCTGGTTCTTGCTCTCCGATCACGGCCACCTGCCCCGCGGCGGCCACGGTGGCCCCGAGCGGTTCATCCGCCAGGTCCAGGGCTGCATCATCGGTCCCGGCATCGCGCCCGCGACCGGCGGCCTGGTCCACCTCGTCGATGTCTCGCGCGCGCTCGCCGATTCGGTCGGCGCGACGCTCGATCAGCAGGCACGTGGCCGGCCGCTCTCGGTCGCGCTGAAGGCGCCGCTCACCGACGACGAGGCGATCCCGCGGCTCGCGCTCGGCCGCGGCGCGCTCGCGATCTTCATCCTCGCGTTCGGGATGGCACTCAGCTCGTTCGGCGTGCGGCGCTGGTGGCTCGCGCCGTGGTGGTTCATCGCGGCGTGTGGCCTGCTCGTGGTCGTTCGCGGCATGCCGACGATGTCGATGCCGATGGTCTATGCGCGCGAGAGCTTTCTCGACGTGCTCGACCTCGACCGGCGCCTGATGCTGCGTAGCTGGCTCGCCGCCCTGCCACTCGCGGCGCTCGCGACCTGGTACGGACTCGGCCGCACGACACTGTCGCGGCTGCTCGTCGCCCAGCTCGCGCTGCCGCTCGCCGTACTCGCAGCGTCGATCACGGCGTGCGGCGGCTGGCAGACACTGCTCGGCGCCGACATCGCGCCGGTCGACGCGCGCTATACCGCGTACACGTCGGCGCTGATGCTGATCACGGCGTACGGCTCGGCCGCAGTCGGGCTAACCGTTCTCGCTCGGACCGTCCGCTCGGCGTTCGGTCGACGACCACCCGCGGAAACTCCGCGTAGCGCGCCTTCAGCCGACTGAGCACGTCGGGCTGCGTCGCCGAGAGGTCCTCGTGCTCCCCGGGGTCGTGCTCGAGATCGTAGAGCCCGACCAGGTTCGCGGCCGGCTCCACGATCAACTGATAGGGCCACTCGACCACCGACCACTGCAGCTGCTCGTGGATCGCGATCGCGCGGTGCGGGCGCAGCGCCTCGGGCGCGCCGAGCAGGATCGGCAACAGATCGTTGCCGTCGAGGTGCATGCCATCGGGGGCCGCGCCGGCGAGGCCGAGCAGCGTCGGCGCGAGATCGACGAGAGAGACCTGCTCGGTCCGCTGGCCCGGCGTGACGCCCGGGATGTGGATCGCGATCGGTACGTGGACCAGCGGCGCGTACGTCACCTTGCCGTGCGTGTCGAGCAGGCGCGGATCCTCGCCGAGGGACTCGCCGTGGTCGCTCGCGAACAGGATGATCGTGCGGTCGGCGAGCCCGCGGCGAGCCAGGTCATCGAGCAGTTTGCCGACCTCGTCGTCGATCGCGCGGAGCAGCGCGCGATAGTCGTGCACCTTCTTCGACGCGCCCGGATGGACGGCGTCGCGCAGCGCCTGTGGCACGGCGATCTGGTGATGCTCGTGGACGTCGAAGTAGTGGACCCAGATGAAGCCCGGCGCGTCGCCGAGCGCGGCGAGCGCCTTCAGGCCTTCTGCCGTCGTCGCCGGTGCGCTCACGTGATCGCCGACGTCGGCCTTGTCCCAGTCGGTGTGCACGGTGACGAGCTTGTCGAGGCCGCGGTGAAGCAACGCCTCGCCCGCGTAGCGCAGCACCTCGGCGGGCAGCGCCGCGAACGTGCTGCGGCCGGCGGCCTGCATCGCCTCGGGCAGCGTGGTCGCGACCGGCTGGAACGGATCGAAGCGGCCGGTGAGCAGCGTCGCGAGCGAGATGTCGGTCCCCGCCGCCGGCGCGAACGCACGCGTGAACCAGACCGAGTCGTCGAACAGCTTCGTGATCCGCGGGAAGTCGGCGCGGTCGGCCGCATCGGGCGCGAGCAGATCGGCGCGCAGCGCGTCGACCGAGATCACGAGCACGTTCATGGTGCGCGTGCGCGCGAGCAGGTCGGTCACCTCGGGCGTCGCGCGCCAGCTCGCGAGATCCGCGACCGGCGTCCCGGCGTCCGATTTCGGCGGTGGCGGCGCGGCGTCGCTGCCGTCGCAGTCCTGATCGATGCCGTCGGCGGGGATGTCGAGCGCGCCCGGATGCCGCGCCTCATCGAGGTCGTCGCAATCGCCGCCGCCGAGCACGCGCGACGAGCCGTCGCGATCGAAGTCGAGCACGCGCCGCCACACGCCGACGAGGTCGCGGCCCTGATCGCCGTACGTCGCGAGCACGCGGCGGTCCGCGGGCTGTGCGAGGCCCCCGATGCACGCGATGATCGCGCCGCCGACCGTCAGCCCGGTGAGCACCGCTGCGATGAGGTACGACAGCCCGCCGCGCCGCGTGATCCGCACCGTGCAGCCGACGAGCACGATCAGCGCGAGCGTCGCACCGAGATGCGCGTCCGGATAGCCGGTCCCGAGCACGTGCCGCTCGGCCCAGATGATCGCGCCCATCGCGCCGGCGAGCGCGAGCACGACGATCGCGCGCGTCGTCAGATCCTCGGCGCGCAGGATCCGGCGGCCGAGTGCGACGGCCACGGCCGCGGCGAGCCACAGCACGACAGGCACCAGATACGGTGCGGCGCCGGCGAGCGGCAGCGTCTGCGCGTAGGCGCCCTCGAACAGCGAGCCCGCGACCGGCACGAGCACGATCAGCGCCGGCGCCGTGAGACCGAGGGCGGCGACCCACCAGCGGCGCCTGGCGACCACGCGCTCGGTCACCGCGATCACGGAACCGGCGAGGAGTCCCGTCGCGGCGAACAGCGGCACGATCGCGATCGCGAACGCCAGCGAGCCGAGCCGCGCCGCCTCGACGCCGCCGAGCGCGGCCGCGCCGAGCGTGTGGGCGGCGAGCAGCCACCACAGCGGCCCGTGCGGATCCGGCGGCGGCGGCGCGTCGGCCGCGAGCGAGCCCGACGAGATCCGGCCCGACGAGATCCGGCCCGCGGAGATCCGGCTCGCGGACAGCCGGTTCGGCGAGAGCCGCGCCGCCGAGTCGCGGCCCGGCAACGAACCGGACGAGCCGCGCCCGGGCAACGAGCTGGACGATCCGCGATCGCTCGACGGCGCCAGCGCGGACGCCGAGCCGCGACGTCCGATGGGCCAGGCCGGCGCCGACGGTGTCGAGCCGCGTCCACCGGGCAACAGCGACGGGATCGAGCCACGGCTGCCGCGGGACGGTGGGGTCGAGCCGGTCCCCGGGTCCGACGGCGCCGAGCCGCGCCCGGGGTCCGACGGCGCCGAGCCGCGCCCGGGATCCGAGGGCGCCGAGCCGCGTCCGGGATCCGAGGGCGCCGAGCCGCGCCCGGGATCCGAGGATCCGCGCGGCTCGCGAGGGTCGGTGGGCTCTGCGGCACGCGGCGCGCTGCGGCCCCGGGAGGAGCGACGACCTCCCGGCGGGGGCGAACCGCTGCCTCCGGCCGTCATCGAAGGAATCTCACCACGCGCGGCACGGGGACGGGCACAACTTTCCCAACTTTCGGTCGTTCGGTCGCGAAAGTTGGGACCGGGTGCCTGGCCCTACTTGTTGGGCGGATACTTCTGAAGCTTGCGCTGGAGGCTGCGGCGGTGGATGCCCAGCCGGCGCGCGGCCTCGGAGATGTTGCCGCCCGCATCCGAGAGCACGCGGTTGATGTGCTCCCACTCGGCGCGCGCGAGCGACGGTGCCCGGTAGTCGTGTTCGGCGGGCGGCTCGAGCGGCGGTGCTTCGCCGCGCGCGAACGCGGTGACGATGTCATCGGCGTCGGCCGGCTTGGACAGGTAGTAGGTCGCGCCGAGGCGCACCGCGTCGATCGCGGTCGCGATGCTGCCGTAACCGGTGAGCACGACAGTCTTCGTCGCCGGATCGATCTCGCGCAAGGCCAGCACCAGCTCGAGGCCGCTCTTGCCCGGCATCTTGAGATCGAGGACCGCGAACTCGGGGGAGTCAGCCGTCGCCGCCGCGACCGCGCTGTCGTAGTCGTGCGCCGTGTGGGTATCGTAGCCCCGGTCGACAAACGCACGAGCCAGGCGCGTGCGATAGACCTCGTCGTCGTCGACGATCAAGATCGATGGCCTGTGCTCGGCGTTACTCATGCTGGCTTGGATACTACGCGGACCGGAGTCGCTTCAGGCGATCGGCCGGGTTCTGCGGCTGCGACACTTGACCGCGCCCCGACATCACTAGGTAGGCGTACCCGGACTTCGGTCCCGCCGCCAGTGGGCGAATCGATCTGCATGCTGCCTCCGACGCCCTCGATGACCGCGCGCGCCAGAAATAACCCGAGGCCCATGCCGCGGCCCGGTGCCTTCGTCGTGAAGAACGGCTCGCCGATGCGCTCCATCAGGTCGCGCGCGATGCCGGGGCCACGGTCGCGGATCGTCACCGCGAGCACCTCACCCGCGGTCGGCGCGGTCTCGCCGTCACCCGGCTCGAGCCGGCCCGTGATCACGACCGCCGCCGTCGCCGGCGACGCGTCCTGCGCGTTCGTCACGAGCGAGCGCAGCGCCTGACTGACGGCGCGCGGTGGCAGGTGCAGCGTGGTCTGCGCGACCTCGTCGGGGATCTCGCTGAGCACCCGAGGCGCTTCGCGGATGCCGACCAGCGTGTCCGCGATCAGCTGGGCGACCGTGCACGGCGTGACGCTCTCGCCGACGGTGCCCGCGCCCTGCGCCATCTGCTCGAGGATCGTGCGGCAGCGGCCGACCTGCTCGCGGATCAGCCGGGCGTCCGAGGCGAGCTCGGCGTCGGTCTTCGCGAGCGCGCGCTCCAGCTCCTTCGCCGCGAGCGCGACCGTCCCGAGCGGCGTCGACAGCTCGTGCGCGGCACCGGCCGCCATCGTCGCGAGCGACGCGAGCCGCTCCTGGCGCGCCGCGAGCCCGCGCGCCTCGGTCAGCTCGCGCTCGCGCTCGGCGAGCGAGGTGGTGATGCGCAACAGGAAGTGGACGATGAACGCCGAGGCCACGCCGAGCGCGACCCACGCACCGTACGCGTGATTGGTGGCCGGGATGTCGAGCGGCTCGTGCGCGACGAGCAGGATGCCAAAGCCGATGAACGACAGCCCGACGAGCATCCAGGTCCAGCGCGCGCGGACGACCACCGTCGCGAGCGCGATCTGCACCAGGTAGAGGAAGCTGAACGGGTTGCTCGGCCCGCCGGTCAGATACAGCAGGCCGGTCAGGCTCGCGATGTCGAGCATCATGACGAACGCGAGCTGCCAGTCGTGCACCGGCCGCGGTTTCGCGCTCGCGCGGCGGCGGTCGCCGAAGAAGTACATCTCGATCGCGAGGTTCGAGACGAGCCCGACGCCGATCACCGCGAGCAGCTGCGCGATCGGCAGCGTGCCGCCGAGCAGGAACTGCGCCGCGAGCACGGTGACCGCCTGGCCGGCGACCTCCGCCCAGCGCAGGCGCGCGAGCCACTGGATGTTGACCCAGTTGCGCTCGGGAATCTCGTTCGGGCGCGCCACGGCCGAACCCTAGCAGGCCCCGGCGCGAACGCCTCGGCGCGCAAACGCGAAACAGCCGGCCACGGGGCCGGCTGCAACGTGCGCGAGTCGCGGTGGTGCTACTTCTCGAGGCCCTTGAGCCCCTTGTCGATGACCCACTGCTGGTAGTACTGCGCCTGCGGCGTACCCTGCTGGATGCGCTCGTTCGCCTTCTTCAGCTCCTCGTCGACGACGCGGGTGAAGTTGTCGAGCGGCACCGCGCCCGAGATGAAGCGACCGTTGATGAAGAACGCGGGCGTCGCGCCGACG
>DAIRFU010000560.1:0-4758 GCA_036794935.1 Kofleriaceae bacterium
CCGCGTGCAGGCCGGCGCGACGCGCACGCCCGAGCTCGCGTTCCACACCGCACCCGGACCCGGCGACGTGGTGCGGATCGGCATCTACGGCGACGTGCGCGGCGGCCACGACACTCACCGCAGGCTCGTCGAGGCGATGCTCGGCGAAGGCCTCGATCTCGTCGCGGTCACCGGCGATCTCGTCGCGCGTGGCACCGACGATGGAGACTGGCAGCGCTTCCTCGCGGTCGCGCGCGAGCTACTCGCGCAGGTGCGCTACGTCACGGCGGTCGGCAACCACGATCGCGGGTGGGTCCGCGACGAGCCGCGCCTGTTCGCGCTGCCGCCCGGCCCACCCGGCCGCCCCGCGAACACGTACTGGTACAGCGTCGATGTCGCCGATGTCCATGTCGTCGTCCTCGACTCCAACGCGTACGAGCTGCCCGAACAGGAGCAGTGGCTCGAGGCGGACCTCGCCGCCGCCCGCGCGCGTGGCGTGCGCGCGATCCTCGCGATCACCCACGACGGGCCGTACTCGCGCGGCATCCATCGCGGGAACCAGCGCGCGCGCGAGCGCTACGTGCCGATCCTCGTCCGCCATCACGTCGACCTGATCGCCGCCGGCCACGATCACCTCTACCAGCGCGGCGAGGCGGACGGCATTCGCTACGTCGTCAGCGGCGGGGGCGGCGCGGGCCTCTACCGGCCGAGCTGCGGCACGCGCGGCAAGCCGCGCTGTCCCGACGACGGCATGCAGAAGCTCGCCGTCGCGCATCACTACATCGTCGTCACGCTCGATCGCGAGAGCCTCGAGCTGTGCGCGCGCCAGGAGGACGGCACGCTACTCGAGAAGTGCAGTCGCTATCGTTTGTGGCGGCCGTGACGTAGGCTCCGGGGATGCGTCTCGCCCTCATCGTGTTGCTCGCCGCCTTCGGCTGTCATCGTGCTCCGCCCCCGGCGCCCCCCACGAACCAGGCCGCCGCGCCGGACTTCACCGCCACCGCCGCCGACGTCCTCGGCTTTCTGCCCGCGGACGCCGACCTCGTGGTCGGCTTCGACGTCGCGGCGATGCGGCGCAGCGCGCTGTGGCAGACGTTCCAGCCGCAGCTCCAGGCCCTCGGCAAGGAGTTCGAGAAGCTCGGCGGCGCGTGCGGCCCCAACCCGCTCGACACCCTGGAGCGCATCGCGCTCGCGGCGAAGGTCAGCACGGACGGCTCGGTGCACGGGGTCGTGGTCGTGCACGGGGTCGACACGTCGCGCGTGCTCGACTGCATCGTCGCGCAGGCGAACAAGGCCGGTGGCACGGCGAAGCTCGACCGCGGCGTCGCGCTGCTGACCTACGCCGATCGGCCGAACCTGCAGACCGCGGCGACCACCGTCGGGCCGGCCACGCTGGTCATGCAGGTCGACACGATCGCGAACGCCGACACGATCGGGCAGGTCCTCGCCAGCGGTACCCCGCTGCGCAAGTCGACGTCTTTCATGACGCTGTTCCAGCGCCGCGAGCCGAACGCGTCGGTGTGGGGCATGGCGAACGGCAACGCGCCGATGTTCGCCGAGCTCGCCCAGATGGGGATGCGGCCGCGGTCCGTCGACGGCACGCTGACGGTCACCGACCGTTTCGCGTTCGCGCTGCGTCTGACCATGGCGTCGCCGGACGAGGCCAGCCATGTCGCCGGCGAGCTCGGCAAGATCAAGGGGCCGGTCGGCGCGATGGTCGAGCGCTTCGACTCGCGGGTCGAGGGCCCGATGGTCGTGCTCGACGTCGTGGTCACCGAGCCGCAGCTGCGCTCGCTGCTCGGCATGGTCGGCGCCTTCGCGCCCTGACCGGAGCCCTACTTGACGACGAAGGTCGCCGAGGTCGAGCCGACGTTGCCGGCGGCGTCGGCGACGCGCACCGCGAGGGTGTGGGTGCCACGCGACAGGCCGGCCGGCAGCGCGATGCGCAGCTCCTCGACGAGGTCGTCGAACAGGCCGTCGGCGGTGGTGCCGAGCTGCCACGGCTCGTCGTCCACGGAGAACGCCATCTCGGCGATCGTGCTGATCTGGTCGGTGCCACGCGCGCTCGCGCCCTTGCCGTAGTGGATCGTGAGGCTCTCGATGCGCGGGCGCGTGTTGTCGACCGCGAACAGGGTCGAGGTCTTCGACGAGGTCAGCGCGCGGTCCGGCGAGTTCGCGCCGCGATCGCTGGCGGTGACGCGCAGCCGGTACCACCCGTCGGGATACGTCTCGGTGTTCCAGTCCCACGTCGTCGCGGTGAGCGGCGTCTTGCCCGTCTGCAGCGGCCGCCAGTTCGCCTCGCCGTCGCGGCGCGCCTCGAGCGTGTAGATGGTCTCGTCGCTATCGGGGTTCTCGATCTTCCACTTCAGCTTGAGGATCGGGCTGCGCGGCTTGGCGGCGAGATCCTTGAGCGTCGGCAGGGTCTCCTTGGTCGCCGGCTCGATCGTGATCTCCTCGACCTCGGTCGCGCTGTTCTGCGGCACGTAGTAGCCGGTGACGCGGGTGACGCGCGCGCGGTCGTCCTCGAGCGCGGCGCGGAATTGCAGGTAGCGGCCGGGCGGGCTCGTGACCTTGCCGCCGTGGCTGCCGCCGCCGAGCTTGCCGATGTGCGCCGGTGCCTCCCACGCGCTCCAGCCGACGCCAGGCTTCGCCGTGTTGCCGCTCCGGGTCTCGATCACGACCTTGCCCTGCGTCATCCACGTCAGCTTGCCGAAGCGGGCGACCGCCTTGGCGTCGAGCACATCGCTCATGTAGCGCGCCTGCGACGCGCGGCCGGTCGTGCGATAGAGCGCGGCGGCATCGTCGGTCGTGAACGCGAGCAGCTTGTTGTCGAACCACACCTGCGAGACGGCGCGCTCGTCGACGTCGAACGCGGTGGCGACCGCGTCGTCGGCGTCGACCATGTAGATCCGGCCCTTGTCGGCGGCGCCGGCGTAGATCGCACCGTCGGGGCCGACGGCGACCGAGGTGAAGTAGGTCGCGGTCAGCGCGTGCAGCTGATCGAGCCGGCCGTCCGCGCCGACGCGGAACAGCGCGCCCTTGCCCTTCTGGGCGCCCTTGCGCCCGATGTCGGCGACCGAGACCTTGTCGCTCTCGGCGCCCGGCGCGGTGCCGACGGCGGGCAGCTTCGGGGCCTGGCCCTTCGCCGCCTTCGGCTCCTCGGCGGCCTCGATCTGTGCCGTGGTCTTCGGGCCGGTGGCCGGCGGATCGGCGAGGTCGTTCGCGGCGGCGACCACGCCGGTACGGTACGGCGCGAGCGCGGTGATCTCGTTGCCGGCGAAGTCGGCCATCGCGCGCGCCTTGCGATCCTTGGGATCGTGGCGGAACACGAGCGCGCGATCGGACGTGCCCATCCACACCGCGCCATCGCTGGTGATGGTGAGCGCGGTGATCCGCTTGTCCTCGGTGTCGAACACCTCGCGCGCCGAGTTGCCGGCGATCGCGAACAGCTTGCCCGACGGCCCGGTGCCCGCGTAGACGGTGTTGCCCGACGCGGCGAGCGACCAGATCGTCTCGGTGTCCTTCAGCGCCGGGCCCGGCGTGGCCTTGCCGGTCGCGGCGTTGATCTTCCAGATCTTGTTGCCCGGCATCGCGCCGGCCCACACGGTGCCGTCGCTGGTCTGCGCGAGCGAGACGACGGCGATCGCGCCGGGTAGTGCGAGGAGGCGCTTCGCGGAGTCGCCGGTGACCCGGTAGATGGCGGCGTCGGCGTCGGAGCCGAGCAGCGTCGAACCATCGGCGAGCCGCAGCGCGGACCACACGGCATCGCCCTCGAGCTTGACGCGCTTGGTATCCCAGCCGGGCCGGACCTCGCCGGTCGACGTGATGAACGCATTCGTCGCGTCGCCCGCGTCGAACTGCTGATAGCTCTCGACGGTCCACGTGGCGGTGACGACCGCGTCCGCGCGCAGCGCGAACAGGCACAGAGGCACTCCCAACCAGAGTCGCTTCACGATATCTCCTGTCACTTCTCGTCAGTTCAACGTCGCGGCGCGCACGCGCACCAGCAGCGACGCGGTGCCGTTCACGACGCGCCGGGCGGGAGCCACGGTGCGGGAGATCGGCTTGTAGGTCTGGGCCCGCTGCGTGTGGCTCTGCGGGTGCAGCTTGTCGAGCGCGCTCGCCGGCAGGTCGCGCACGAGCTTGCCGTCGAGCGCGACGCCTTCATCGGCGGGGTAGAGCGTCGCCGCCCACACGTTGCCGGGGAGCAGCTTGCGGAACGCGGCGAGCAGCGAGTGCAGATCGGTCGGCGGCGCGGCGTCGAGCTTCGCGCTGTCACCGGCGGCGACCTCGAGCTGGACGATGCCGCCCGCAAGTGACATCGGCACGTCGACCGGGATGGTCTCGACGATGTCGTGCGCGTCCCAGGTCGTCATCGCGACCTGCACCATGTTGCGCTTGCCCGGGATGAGCTCGCCGGTCGGTACGCGCACCTCCTTGAGGTCGCCGTAGTTCGCCTCGAAGCGGAGGTCGACCTTGATGTCGACGCGCTCGACCGAGACCGGCGCGAACGGGTTCAGCATCAGCGGCACGAGCACGCGCAGGCCGCGCACCGCGCCCATCACCGAGCTCGCACCGTCGTTGGCATAGAGGTAGTCGGTGAACTCGATCGGCGCTGCACCTTTGATCTGCACGCTCGACTCGACGCGCGCGGTGACGTCGTCGCGGTCGGGCAGGTAGTAGTTGATCGCGTTCATCAGCGCGGCGCCGGTGATCGACGGCGTGAGGAACTTGTTGTCGAGCACCTCGACGTTGAACGTGCCCTTCTGGGTCTGCTTG
>DAIRFU010000561.1:0-4758 GCA_036794935.1 Kofleriaceae bacterium
CCCGGCGAGCGTGTAGCCCGAGCACACGACGTCGTAATCGACCCCGTTGCAATCGATGACGACGTGCGGCGGCATCCGCTCGATCAACACGCCCTCGAGCCGCGCGATCACGACACCCTCCGGATCGCGGGCACGAGCCTCGCCGCGGTCGGCGCCAGCGTGCGGCCGTGGGTGATCGCCACCGCGAGCGCATCGGTGGCGTCGGCCCGCGGCAGGCTGCGCAGGTGGATCAGGCTCTGCACCATGCGCGCGATCTGACCCTTGTCGGCGCGGCCGGAGCCGGCCACCGTCTTCTTGACGAGGGCGGGCGGATACGATGCGACGCGCAGGCCGGCGAGCCCGATCACGGCGAGCGCCATGCCGCGGGCCTGGGCCAGCGCGAGCGCGCTGCGTGGGTTCTGGTGGGTGAACACGTCCTCGACCGCCACGATACCCGGCGCGAGCTCGTCGAGCACCTCGCGCAGACCGCGCGCGATCTCCCCGAGCCGCTCCTCCATGGCCCGATCCTCGGGCGCGGTGAGCACGCCGCACTCGACGTAGCGCAGCGCGCCGCGCTCCTCGTCGATGACGCCATAGCCGCACACGCGGCTGCCGGGGTCGATCCCGAGGATTCGCACGCCCCACCCTACTCCAGGGCTCCGACAGCGAGCCACTTCGCGGCGATGGCCGCGGCCGGCGAGCCGATCCCTACTCGTCGGTCTCGAGCACCACGTCGATCTGGGGGTCGATCACGCCGCGGTTGCTGAGGAGCCGCGCGGCCTGACGGCGCAGGTATGCCGATGCGCTGGCGTCGGCCAGAAACCCGCGCAACACCGGCAGCGCGTCCTCGCGCTCGACGAGCGCGTCGATCGCGGTGTAGGCGACCGCCGGGCTGGGATCGCGCATCAGGTCGGCCAGCCGGCGCGTCGCGCCCGCATCGTCGAACCGGCGCAGGCTCGTCACGGCGGCCTGACGGTCGTCGTCGTCCGTGCTGCGCGTCAGCTGCACCAGCAGATCGCGCGCCTTCGGGGTCCCGACCTCGCCGAGCGTACGCGCCGCCGACGATCGCACGGTCGGGTCGGTGTCGCGCAGCGCCTGGGCCGCCACCTCGGTCGCCCGCGGATCGCCGGCGGTGCCGAGCGACGACAGCGCCTGGGCGCGGACGTAGGTCTCGGGAGACCGCGCGCCCTCGACGAGCAGGTCGAGCGCCGCCGGTGTGCCGGCCACCTGGAGCGAGACGACCGCGCGGTACGCGAGATCGGGCGAGCCGCCGGTGATCGCCTGCCGGGCGAGCTCGAGCCCGACCGACGAGCCAGCGGCCACGAGCTGGCTCATCACCTGCGACTCGAGGTCGGGGTGCGCGCCGACGGCGCCGCGCAGTGCCGCACCGATATCGTCGCTGATCCGGAACTTCGCGAGCGACTCCGCGGCGGCGGCCACCACGTCGACGTCCCGGCTGCCGAGCGCGGCGACCAGCGCGTCGCGCGCCTCGCCGGTGCCGATCGCGGCGAGCGCGGAGGCCGCCGCGGCCGCCTCGTGCGGATCGCTCGACCGCGCGGCCTCGGCGAGTAGCGCGCCGATCCGCGGATCGTCCGGCCTCGCGGCGCCGGCGATCGCGAGCGCGCGCGGCTTGACCTCGCCGCCGACCTCGACGGCCGCGACGAGCGCGTCGATCGCGTCCGGCGTGCCTGCATCGACGAGCACCTGCATCGCCGCGAGCCAAGCCGCGGCCTCGCCACCGGTCGCCTGGCCGACCGCGACCTCGAGCGCGTCGGGGTTGCCGCCGCGCACCAGGTGCTCGATCGCGTCCCAGCGCTCGCGGCTGTCCGACTTCGCGATCACGAGCAGCGCCTGCTCGACATCCGGCCCGCGCTGGCGCAGCAGGTACTCGACGATCCGGCCGCCCGTCTCCTCGGTGAGTGCCGCCGAGATCAGCGCGTCGCGCGCATCGTCGCTGTCGAGATCGGCGAGCACGTTCGCCGCCGCATCGGCCGCGCGGCCCGGCTCGGACTCGAGGATCGTGCGCAGCGTCGCGATCGCCTCCGCCTCGTCCGCCTCGGCGAGCGCGCTCATCGCCGCCGCCCGCAGGTCGATCGGGCCGCGGCTCGTCGCCTCGCGCAAGATCGCCACGCCCGCGTCGCCCGCCTTCGCGAGCGCGCCGAGCGACGCGAGCACGAGGTCGTGCTCGCTACCGCGCACGAACCCGGTCAGCTTGGCGACCAGCTCGGGTGCCAGATCATCCGCGGTCAGCGCGCCGATCGCGGTCGCCGCGACACTCACGCTCGGCGCGTCGACGAGCCCCACCAGCGCGGCACGCGCCGCCGGCTGGTCCACGCGCGCGAGCGCGCGCACCGCGTGGCCGGCGGCGTCGCCGGGATGGCTCGCGACACGCGCGAGCACCTCGATCGCGCGAGCGCTCGCCAGCTCGGCGAGCGCGTCGAGCGCGGCCCCGCGGGTCTCGTCGGCACGCTCGGCGAGCTCGATCAGGATCGGCTCGCCGCGCACGTTGTGGGTCGTACCGAGCGCACTCGCCGCCGCTCCGCGCACCTCGTCGCGCGGATCCCCGGCCAGCTCGATCAACACGTCGACCGCGTGCTCGGTCGCGATCGCTCCGAACGCCTCGATCACCAGCCCGGGCACGCCGGCGCGCCGATCGTTGACGAGTGGCCGCACCGCGTCGATCGCGGCGTCGTCACCGACGATGCCGAGCCGCTGCGCGAGCGGCCGCATCTGGATGTACGACTTCGCCGCGAACAGCTCGCGGATCAGCTCGTCCGTCGAGATGCCGAGTGCCGCCGCGCTGATCCGCAGCCGGCCCGTGTAGCGTGCGTGCGCAGCCGCGGGTGCGGTGTCGCTGCTCGCCTCACCGTGCCACCACGAGTAGGCCATGCAACTCGCGAGCGCGAGGCTGAGCAGCTTCCAGCGATGCAGTGGCGTCATGTCCCGGTATCACAGTGACACCGGACCCCCTCGCCGGTTTCATCAACCTGCTGGCAGCGAATAGTCGCGCGTGCCGAAGATGGCGGTCCCGATTCGCACGTGTGTCGCACCGCAGGCGATCGCGACCTCGAAGTCGTCGCTCATGCCCATCGACAGGACGGGCAGCGGGACGCCGAGCTCGCCGGCCAGCCGATCGCGAAGCTCGCGCACCGCCTCGAAGTATGGCCGGCTCGCCTCCGGATCCTCGGCCGGCGGCGGCATCGTCATGAGGCCGTCGAGCCGCACGTTCGGCGTGCCCGCGATCGAACGCGCGAGCCCGGTCGCTTGTTCCGCCGTGACGCCGCCCTTGGATTGCTCGCCGGCCGCGTTGATCGCGAGCAGGACCGGCTGGACCTGCGCCGAGCGCTTGCCGAGCTCGGCCGCCAGCTCCGCGGTGTCGACCGCGTGGACGAGCGCGACGTGACCGGCGACGAGCTTCGCCTTGTTGCGCTGCAGCCGGCCGATGTAGTGCCAGCGGATCGCCGGCTCGCCCGCGAGCTCGGCGCGCTTGGCCGCCAGCTCCTGCGCGTAGTTCTCGCCGAAATCGGTCGCACCGGCGGCAGCCGCCTCGCGCACCGCCGCGGCCGGATGCGTCTTCGACACCGCGACGATCGTGACATCGGCGGGCGACCGGCCCGCGCGCTCGCACGCCGCGTCCACGCGCGCGCGAGCCGCGTGCCAGCGCTGGGCGATCGTGGCCGGCAGGGTCATGCAGGAATCCCGGCGGCGAGCGTCGCCGACGGCGCCCGGACCGCGCGCAGTGCCTCGAGCACCTCGACGAGCGGCAGCCCGATCACGTTCGTCACGGAACCTCGCACCTCGCGCACGAGCGCGGCACCGATGCCCTGGATCGCATACGCCCCGGCCTTACCACGCCACTCGCCGCTCGCCACGTAGTCGGCGAGCTGCGCGGCATCGAGATCGATGACCGCGACGTCGCTGGCGACGATGCCATCGCGTCGGGTGTGCAGCGGCGCCGAGGTGGTGCGGACCGGCCGCTCGGCGGCCTCGTCGAACGCGTCGCCGAGGATCGTGAACGCGGTGATCACCTGGTGCACGCGGCCGGCGAGCCGGCGCAGCATGTCCGTCGCCTCGTCGGCGGTCGCCGCCTTCGCGAGGATCTGGCCATCGATCGTGACGGTGGTGTCCGCCGCGAGCACCCACTGCCCGGGGCGGCGCTTGACCGCGCTCGCCTTGACGTGCGCGATCCGCGCGACATACGCCGACGGCTCCTCGCCATCGAGCGGCGCCTCGTCGACGTCGGCCGGATGGACCTCGAGCGGTACGCCGACGCGCTCGAGCAACTCGCGGCGGCGCGGCGAGGCCGACGCCAGCAGCAGCGGCAGCATGCTCAGATCATTTCGGCGGCTTGATCGAGTTGATCTTCGCGGTCTGGAAGTTCATCTCGACCGAGATCCCGTCGACGAAGCGCGGCTTGCCGTCCTTCATCGCCTCGCTGCACTGCGCGGTCCCGCCCTCGCCGTCCTTGATGACCGTGCCGTCGCCGTCGATGCAGACGTCGACTGCCTTGTTGTCGTCGTTCGGATCCGAGTCGCAGAACGCCTCGAGGCCGTCGCCGTCGACGTCGATGTCCGGCGTGCGGCAGCCCGGGTACTTCTTGACGATGTCGGCGTTCGCCTTCGGCAGCGCGAGCAGCGGGCCGAGCAGGTTCGCGAACGTCGCGTCGAGCAGCGAGTTCTCCGGCGTCAGGCCGATCTGATCGACATCGAGGCCGCGGATCGTGTCCGCGGTCTTCGCGTCGATCACGCCACCGCGCCGGCCGTTCATGGTCGTGCCGTC
>DAIRFU010000562.1:0-4756 GCA_036794935.1 Kofleriaceae bacterium
GGCGCATGCGCACGTAGATCTGGCGGAACACCGGCAGCACGTCGCGCGCGACGCGGCCGACGTGGCGCAGATCGACCGGCACGTCGCGCCAGCCGATCACCGCCTGGCCCTCGTCACGGATCGCGCTCTCGAGCAGGCCCTCGCACGCGGCGCGCAGGCCTGGATCGGGCGGCAGGAACACGTTGCCGATCGCGAACCGGCGGTTGGCCGGCAGATCGAAGCCGAGCCGCGCGCCCTCGGCGCGGAAGAACTTGTCGGGCAGCTGCATCAGGATGCCGGCGCCATCGCCGGTGTCCGGATCGGCGCCGCAGGCCGCGCGGTGTGACAGTCGTTTCAGGACCTCGAGGCCCTGGTCGACGATCGCGCGCGAACGCTCGCCCTTGATATGGGCGACGAAACCGACGCCACAGGCGTCTCGCTCCCCGGTGAAGTCCATGACGCACAGAGATTAACGCACCGCGTTGGCGAGCGCGAGTACATATATAAGGTCCGAGCGCTGTTCAGCGCAGCGCGAGCTCGGCGATCAGATCCCCGGCCGCGAGCACGGTGACCTCGCGACCGAGCCCTTGCGGGTCGAGCGCGTAGCCCACCGAGCCGGCGGGCAGCGGCATGCCGGTGACCAGCGCGAACCACGTCGGCGCGTCGGCGGCGGGAATCCGCGCGAGCTTGCCGTCGTCCGTCGCGCCCGACATCAGCCGGGCGAGTCGCATCACCTTGCTCTCGGTGTCGCGGCGACGATACGTGGTGAACGAGCCATCGCGCTCGCGGATGTAGATCACGTTGCCGCGCGCCGCGGCGTGGATGCACGCGAGGTCCCACAGCGTCGGGCGCGCCTGCGTCCCGAGCAGATCGGCGAAGTCGCGGCCGATGTGCGCGAGCGCGACGCGGTAGCCGCCGGCCTCGTGGAGCGCGCCGTGCTCCTTGATGTGAACGTCGAGCCAGCGCAGCCGGCGCTCGGCGAGATCGATCGTCAGCGGCACCGTGATCACCGAGCGCCCGCGCAGATCGAAGCGCTGCGCGACCGCGCGCGGATCGAAGTGCTGGCCCTCGGCCGGTGCCTGCATGAGGCCCGCGAAGCCGTGCGTCAGCTGCTCGAACGGAACATTGTTGTACGCGAACACGGCCATGACGAGGTGGCGCGCGCCCATCATCGCGAGCCGCTCGAGGTGGAGGTCGACGAGCTCGGTCGCGCCGAGCGGAGCCGGTGCATCGGTGAGGTCGCCCGAGTGGACCGCCGCGCGATCGCCGACGACGAGGTTGCGAAAGTCGCACGTCGCGACGTGCTGCCAGCTCGCGTCGTACAGCGCGACCGACAGATCGAGATCGACGCGCGTGCTCACCGGCTGCTCCCAGTGCAGGAACAGGCGGAGCGTCTGGCCGCTGGGCACCGCGATCTCGCTGCCGCGCGGCCACGCGAGCTTCGCGCGCGATGCCATCCGTTCGCCGACCGGCATCAGCAGATCGACGAGCGCGCGATCGATCACGGCGCGCGGAAACTGGCGTCGCTGCTCGGCGCGCGCGAGCAGGTGGCGGCGGATCGATCCGACGATCACCGCGATCGCATCACCGCGCAGCGGTGTTCGCGCGTCGGGCTCGCCCCACGCGTGCAGCACCTCGCCCTTGGGGAAGAACACGCGCCTGGGCCACGGCCGGCCGCGCCGCGCGACATGACTCGCGAGCGTCAGCATCGTCGCCGGTGGTCCCTTCGCGCCGGCGAGCTCGACCGCCTTGACGATCGTCTGCAGCGCATCGATCTGGCGCGTCTGCGCGAGTCGCACCAGGTGATCGGCGCGCCGGAGCAGCTCGCCGGGCCGATGCGTGAGGCGGGCGAGCGCCGAGCGTGGGTTGCCGAGCCGCAGCGCGTCCTCGATCGGCCCGGCCCACGCGATCGGGTGGATGCGATCGCCGTCGAGGTACACGCAGCCGAGGCGTGCCGCGCGCTCGCGCAGCTCGGCACCGAAGCTCGCGCGCGACAGATCGGTCCCGCGCAGTGCCGCGAACGCGAGCGTGGTGTTCGGCAGCTTCGCCGCGTGCTCGAACGGATGCAGCCGCTCCCCGGTGCGCTTCCAGAGCCGCGGCCTGCGCATCATGTCCTCGACCACCTCGTCGACGGGCAGCCGCTCCAGCGCCTCGAGCAACGCGCGGCGGAGCCCGCGATCGAGGGACGCGAGCCGCAGCGGCTCGACGAGGGCCGCGTTCGCGCCCATCAGCACGGCGGTGACGCGCAGCACGTCGGTCGCGGTGCGCACGTGGCCGGCGAGATCGCGCATCATCGTGCCGCGGTTCGGGCTGATCAGCACGAGCCGCGCGATCGCGAGCGCCATCGTCTCCTTCAGCGGAATGTGCGTGGGCAACCAGCCGAGTGCGCGGGGCCCGACCGAATCGATCACCGCCTCGACCTCGTCACGGTCATCCGGCGACAGTGGCGTGACGCGCGCGAGCAGGCGCTGGAATCGCTGCTTCGCGATGCCGAGTAGATCGAGGCCGAGATCGAGCAGCGTCAGCGTGCCCGCGTGCTCGGCGACGCGCTCGCCGCCGGGTGCCGGCTGCAAGAACGGTCCGCCGGCCGCGATCCGGCGGTGACAGATCGGACAGCCGGCGAAGCTCGCGCCGTCCCAGCACGTACGGCACACCAGGTGTCCGCACGGATCGAGTGCGCCGACGCTCTTGATCTGGCCGCACCACGGGCAGGGTTGCTCGGGGCGGGTCAACAGCCAGCTCAGGATGCGCCTTGCATACTGGGTGTGCGTGTCGGCCGGCACGGCGGCCGGGAAGCCGCGATAGAGCGGCACGTGCGGGCGATGCGCGCCGAGCTGCCTGGCGAGGGTGTCGTGGATCCAGCCGCGCAGCTCCTGCATGCTCTGATACGGCAGCCGGCGCAGCGTCGAGGCCAGGTCGAGGCTCATCACGAAGCCGAGCTGCGCGAGCTCGTCCTCGAACCGGTCGACGTCGGCGTCGCGCGACGGTCGGGTCGCCGCGCCCGCGACCAGATCGGGATCCATCACGACGACGTGCGTGCGCGCCAGCAGGAGCGTCCGGATCCGGTCCATGAAAAGGGTGGGCGGAGAGTGGGTGCGCTACCGAACCAAATCAGAAGGAAGCACAACCGGAGCCGCCCAGCCCCACGGTACCAGATCTACAATCGTGCGCATGCGCGTGGCACTCGTGTCGGCATTGGTGCTGGTTCCAGGGCTCGGGTTCGGCGTGCCGCGCGCGCGCGAGGTCGATGACCTGCCGCTACCTGCGCTCGAACGCACGCCGGAGCTCGCCGCGAGTGAGCTTCCGCCCGTGCCCGGCTTCGAGCTACCAGCGCAGGAGCCTGGCTTCGTCGATCCGCAGTATCTGCGCGTGCGGGGCAAGGCGCTCCTCGGCACCGACGTCAAGGTGAAGGGGTACATCACCTGGATCTACGACTGCATCGCCGACGTGCGGCATGCCAAGGAGTCGCGCCGGCAGACCCAGCAGCGGATCGATGCGGATCCGACGCTGTGCGAGCGTCCGAAGCTCTACCTGGGCAGCAAGCGCCAGACACCACCGGAGCGGGCGCTATGGGTCGTCGACGTGCCGCGGCCGCCGAACAAGCTCGAGAAGGAGCGGCTGCCCGAGGAAGAGCTCGCCGCCTGGCCGGCGGTACCGAAGCTGAAGCTCGGCCAGTACGTCGTGGTGGCCGGCACGTTCGCGACCGAGTCGACGCATCACGAGAGGAACTCGGATGGGCTGCTCTTGTTTGCGTCCGTCGAGCCGGCGAAGCCGCGCCGCTCGGTGGCGCGTCCCGCTCGGCCGAGTCCGCCCTCCGTGGTGACGCTGGCGGCGGCGCACGAGCCGACCGCGGCGGCGATGCGCGACGTCGTCGATCAGAAGGTCGTGAACGTCTCGATGCTGTCGCTCGCGACCGCGAACCGGGCGGCCGCAAACCAGCAGCTGACGACCGCGATCGAGTACTACCGGCGCGCGGTCGCGTCGTGGCGAGGCAATCACATCGCGTGGTACGGCCTTGGCGGCGCTGCCGCGCGACAGGGTGACTGGGCCACGGCGCGAGACGCGTTCGAGCATGCGGCGAAGCTGCGCCCCGACGCGGCGATGTACCAGATGTGGTTGGGCATCGCGAGGTACCACGCCCAGAAGAGCGCGACGTCGCCGGCATACGACAGCGCGCGCGCGTCTCTCGAGGCGGCGATCGTGATCGAGCCCGCTCTCTGGCGCGCTCACTACTACCTCGGCAGGATCTACCGCGAAGCCGACGACGCGAAGCTCGCTGCGGAGAGCTTCACGCGCGCGATCCTGGCCGACGGTCACCGGCAAGGACCGTACATCGCGCTCGCCGAGCTGTACCGCAAGTGGGATTATACCGACGAGGCGATCGCGGTTGCCGCCCTGGGTGGCAAGGAGCTGCCGGCATCGGTCGACGCGTCCGAGAGGTCCGACGTGTTCTACGTGCTCGGCGTGGCGCAGCACGACCGGCACTCCGAGCGCGCCGCGATCGCGGCGTTCACGCGCGCCCTCGAGTTACAGCCGGACAACCACAAGGCGCGTTTTCAGCGCGGCGAGGTCTACTACCGGATGCACCGGTTCGCGGACGCCAAGCGTGATCTCGAGGCGTTCGTCGCCGCCGGCGCGTCGAACCTCGCGTTCGCTCGGCGGCAAGCCGAGGTAACACTCGCGAAGATCGCGGCGAAGCGGCCCTGAGCGGGTGATGCGTGTCACGGTGATCTCACCCGAGGCGTTGCGCACGCTGGGCATGTTGCCGCCGCTCGCG
>DAIRFU010000563.1:0-1061 GCA_036794935.1 Kofleriaceae bacterium
GCGCCACGAGATCCGACGCAAGGTGCGGCGCGCCGAGGCGCTCGCACCGATCCGTCTCGATGACGCGGTCGAGCCACTGGCCGAGCTCGAGTCGTTCATCGACCTGCACCAGAAGCGCTGGGGGGTGGACGGCCTGTTCCCGGACACCCCCGGTGGCGCCCAGAGTCGAGTCCTCATCCGGCGTCTGTTCGAGCTGTTCGGAGCGGGCGGCCCGCTGCGCCTGACGTTCCTGTCGGTCGGTGGGCGTCGCATCGCCGCCGGCATCCACTTCGAAACGACGGACGGCATCCTCTACTACAACGCCGGGATCGATCCCGATGCCCGCGAGCTGTCCCCAGGCGTCCTGATGGTCTATGCCTATGTCGAGCGCGCTCTCGCGTTGGGACTGCGACGCCTCGACTTCCTTCGCGGCGACGAGCCGTACAAGTACGAGTGGGGCGCCGTCGACGAGCCGATCCGGCGCCTGCTCGTGCGGCGAGCGAGCTGACGTGGGCACCAACGGATCGTTCAATCCCTGTCTGGAGACCGTGCGCCGGCCGATCGTGGCCGGGGTCGATCGGATCCGCGTCGTGGAGCTCCTCGCGACGGGCACCAACGGCGGGGCTCAGGAGCACCTGTACGGGCTGATGAGCCGGATCGACCAGAGCCGGTTCGACGTGTCGGTCGTGTCGCTGTCGGGTGGCAGCGCGGTGCGCAAGCTCGAGCGCGCCGGGTTCGCCGTGGTGGTCATCGATGAGCCCGACGACGCGGTCGCGGTCGGCGCCCTCGTCGCTCACCTCATCGATGCCCGCCCGGACATCCTGCACAACCACATGTACCGCGCCGAGAGCGTCGGGACGCGGGCGGCCATGGCGCTCGCCGGCGCGGGCTATCGACGGCCGTACGTCGTGTCGACCGTCCATTCGAGCCGCATCCGCTCGACCGAGGATCGCGAGCACCTGCGCGACCTGACGCCGCACATGGACCAGCTCATCGCGGTATCGAAGGCGATCGAGCGAAAGCTCGTCGAAGAAGAGCGCGTTCAGACGCCGGTCCGGCTCATCTACAACGGCGTCGATCTG
>DAIRFU010000563.1:1071-4751 GCA_036794935.1 Kofleriaceae bacterium
GAAAGCCGCAGCGACACCCTGACCCTGCACGCTTACGACGACCAGCAGCCGTGCTGCACGTTGCACGAAGAATTCGGCATGGAGCCCGGCTCGCAGATCGTCGGGGTGGTCGCTCGGCTCGAGCCCGAGAAGGGCCATCCGACGCTGCTCGAGGCCTGGCCGACGGTCCTCCGCGAGGTGCCCGACGCGTACCTGCTCATCGTCGGCGAGGGCTCGCGTCGCGAGACGCTCGAGGCGCAGGCTCGCGACCTGCGCATCGCCCATCGCGTGGTGTTCACGGGGCGACGCGACGACGTGCCGGCGGTCACCGCGGCGCTCGATGTGGCGGTGCTGCCGTCGTATCGAGAGGCGCAGGGCCTGTCCATCCTCGAGGCAATGGCCTTGTCACGCCCGGTGGTCGCCTCCAACGTCGGTGGCATCCCGGAGATGATCACGAATGGCGTCACCGGCCTGCTCGTGCCCCCGCACGACGCCGCTGCCCTGGCCGGTTCGATCATCCGCCTGCTGCGCGACCATCCCTACGCGGACACGCTGGGTCGGGCGGGCCACGACCAGGTCCACGATCGCTTCTGCATCCAGCTCATGGTCAAGGCGATCGAGGACATCTACGAGGAGGGCGCACGCCTCGTCCGTCCGGGTGAGGTCGTCGCCGAGGCGGTCTGATCGACTGGGACCATCGGGGCGGTGCCCCGGCGCACCGTCGGCGGCTAGCATGCGTCCGTGTCGTTCAACCGTCTGTGGCTGTTCCTTGCGATCAGCCTGCCCGTCCTCGCATCGCTGATCGCGCCGATGTCGACGGTGGATCTGGCCTACCAGCTTCGGGCGGGGTCGGAGATCCTTGCGACCGGGGCGATCCCGACGGTCGATACCTGGACCTTCACGGTGGCCGGCCAGCCGTGGTTCGACCAGCAATGGGGCGCCCAGGTGATCCTGACCGTCGTCGAGCGGTTTGGCGGTTGGACGGGGCTCGCCATCTTTCGGGCGCTGCTCGTCGGCGGCATCGTAGCGGTGCTCGTCGTCATCGCACGCCGACGGGGCGTGACTTCGAGGGACAGCGCGCTGCTGGTGCTCGCGGCGTTCGTCGTCATGTCTCCGGCGCTCGCGCTGCGGCCGCAGCTCCTCGGCATGGCGTGCTTCGCACTCGTCATGCTGCTGCTCGCCGAGCGTCGCGCCCATCCCGCGCGACTGTGGTGGATCCTGCCGCTGGTCGTGGTCTGGGCGAACGTCCACGGCAGCTTCTTTCTTGCCCCGTTCGTCGTGACTCTGGCGTGGGTCCAGGATGTCCATGACCGCGATCCCGGTTCGCGCCGCGTGCTGCTGGTGGCGGTGGCGAGCGCCGCGGTCGCGTGCATCACGCCGTTCGGGCCGTCGGTCTGGGGCTACGCGGTCGGCCTGAGCGCGAACCCGGAGGTCACGGCGCGGGTCACCGAGTGGCAGCCGACGTCACTGCGGGACGTCCCGGGGATCCTGTTCTTCGCGTCGGTCGCCGGCGTGGGCGTTCTCATCGCGCGTGGGGGTCGGGTCGTGTCGTGGCCGGTGTTGGCGTGGCTCGGCGTGTTCGTCGCGATCGGTCTGTATGCCCAGCGTGGTGTGGCGTGGTGGCCGGTGGCTGCCGTGTTCGCCGCAGCCGGCACCCTCATCCCGGCTCGTGCGGAGCCCGTGCGACCCGAGCCGATCATGGTTCGGCGAGTGAACGCCGGGCTCGCGGTCGTGATGGCCATTGCCCTCATCGCCGCCGTGCCGATCTGGCGCCCGACCGATGCGGGTACGGGCGCGCCCGCTGGGTTGCTCGCGCACGCCCCAGCCGGGATCACAGCAGCGCTCGCGGGAATCGTTCGGCCGGGCGATCGCATGCTGGCACCACAGACTTGGGGGTCGTGGTTCGAGTATCGGTTTCCCGATGTCCTGCAGGCGGTCGACTCGCGAATCGAGATCATCCCGGCACGCGTTTGGCGGGACTACGAAACGGTCGTGACCGGACGTCCCGGTTCAGTCGACGTGATCAATGCTTGGGAGCCGTCCGTGATCGTGTTGAGTACGGGCTCGCGACAAGCTCGGAGTGTCTTGGAACAAATTGGCTGGGAATCTCGCCTCGATGATCCGGACGGCGTTGTGATGACCCGGAACGACCGGTGACGACGACATGACAAGTCGTCGGGCACGACTCACGGTGCTTCCCACGAGATTGCGGGACGGGCCGGTCGGAAGAATCTTGTGGGGCGTGACGTTCGGCTTGACCGCCCTCGTTTCCCTTGTCTATCTGAGTGGGTTCTACCTAGCACCTCCGCAGGGGAACCTGTTTCTCGATTCCCACATCTACTTCCGGGCCACGGAAGCGTGGCTGGGGGGCGGAAATCCCTGGCTGACATCCTACCGGGGTATTTCATTCGCCGGTATACCACCGACCCTGCTGCTCAATGTCCCGCTGATCCCATTCGGTGAGACGTTCGCTACCGTCTTTTGGGTGGCATCCAACACGGCTTCGATAGCGCTGCTCGTGCGCCTTCTGAAGTTGCCGCTACGAACATTCCTGATGTTGCCTGTCGTCGAAGGCTGGCTCGGTGCCTCGCCAGACTTGACGCTGGCGGCCCTCGCCATCGGGGGAGGAGCGTGGGTGGCCGTGCTGACCAAGCCGTACAGCGCCCCGTCGGTCCTCGGTGAACGGCGCTGGCGTCCGTTGATCGTGGCGGGCGCCATCGGCCTTGCAACGATCCCGATGCTGCCGTGGTCGACGTTCTGGGAGTCTCGGGAGGCCATCGCGCAGACGTTTGCTGATGTCGCGGTGACTCCGCAATCCGCGGCAGGGAACCCGGGCCTCAGCTTGCTCGTGGTAATCGCGCTCGCGTCGCTGGGATGGCGCCGCGGCTGGTCATTGGCGACCCCTGGTCTGGTCGCGCAGCTACCTCATTACATGGTGTTTTCACTTGACGTGCTTGCACGCTCGCGAATGCTGACACTCGCAGCAATGATCCCAATCGAACACATCATGGCTGTCGCCGTTGTGACTCACGCCGTCGTCGGACGCGTTGGTCACTGGCGGCGACCTCGGCGCCACCAAGGGCGCCGTCTTAGATGGCGCCTATCGCGATCGACCGCAAAAGGGAGAGCGCGTGCTCTCGAGCGAGGGTGTCGCGGATGACGCCGTCTGAATCGGCGCATCGAATACTCGCGTTGGTTGACCGATACCCGCTCAACTCACCGTGGATCAGGAGCCTGCTGGCGCGGTACTGGCTGCTCTCTTGGTTCGCGGCGAATTCGGTCGTCGCCATCTTCTACTCCGCCAGTGACACCACACTCCTCTACTTCGACGCCCGCCTGTATATCGAGGCGGCCAAGGCGTGGGTCAGCGGTGGCGACCCCTGGGCCGTCCAACTCGCCGGCAACTATTTCGCGGCACCGCCGCCGTCACTGGCGCCACTTGCACCCTTCGCGTTCCTGCCGACCGATGTGGGCGTGGCGTTGCTTGCCGGTCTGGTGATCCTCGGCGCGGTAGCTACGGTCCGGATGCTCCGGCTGCCGTGGTGGTGGATCCTGTTCCCGCCCCTGGTCCAGTGCATGCTGTCCGCGAACGTGCAGAGCCTGCTCATCCCGTTGATCCTGCTGCGTGCCGGCCCGCTGGCCACATTCCTGAAGATCTACGCCGCCGTCCCGCTCCTGTTCCTCGGTCGATGGCGTGCCCT
>DAIRFU010000564.1:0-4744 GCA_036794935.1 Kofleriaceae bacterium
CGTGCCGCGGCTCTGCTTGACCCAGCTGCCGTACTCGTTCCACCAGCCGCCGTCGCCGGCGACGAACGCGACGTCGTTGCCGCGGCGCGCGAGCAGGTAGTGCGCGCCCTTGATCGTCTTCACTGCGAGCGGCAGCGTCGCGAGGCCCTGCTCGTCGGTGGTGCCCTTGATGCCGAACGGGCGGATCTCGAGGTCGACGCCGCTCGCCGGCTTGCCGGTCGCGAGCTCGGTCGCGAACGCGAGCAGGCTGTCGCTATCGACCGTCGCGTCAATGCCGAGCTTCGTCGCCTGCACCCACGCGATCAGCGTCGGCGGCTCGTAACTCTGGGTCCACGGATACGGCTGGACGATCGCGATCGCGTGGCCGAGCCCGTGGCTGAGCGCGGGCGCCAGATCGACCGAGGTCTCGACGAGCTTGTTCGTCCCCGCCGTGATCGGGACGAGATGATCGAAGACCTTCTTGCCGGGCACCTTCGGCGGGTGGTCGTGGTTCCAGCGATTGCGCATGTACAGGCCGAACGCGTCGAAGTCGCCCGGCTGCACGCGATAGAGCTGCACGTTCAGCTGCTCGTAGTTGACCGTGAAGAAGTCGAGCGTCGGCTTCTTCGCGGCGGGGTCCAGTACGACCATCCCCTGCGGCCCGAAGAACGTCGGCATCGGATCGCCGACCGTGAACGTCAGCGGTGTGTCCTTGCCGAGTGTCTGGCCGAAGTCGTCGACGAGCCCGGCCGCGACCGTCACCTTGTAGGTGGTGCGCGCCTCGGTCAGGCCACTGATCGTCAGCGCGTTGCCGCTCTGCTCGATCTTGACGCCCGGGATCGCGGGCGCGATGCGGACGAGGTCGGTATCGAAGGCATCCTCGTCGAGCGGGTTGTTGAACAGGATCTGGAACGGCATGCCGGGCCGGCAATCGCCGCCCCAGCCGCACTCGGCCTCCTTGACCTGCAGCGGCGGGAACGTGCGGAACGAGAACGCCTGCTCCTTCGGCGTGACGTTCGGCCCCTCCGCGCTCGGCGTGCCCGCCGCGAACGCGACGCGGATGTCGGCGTCCTTCGGGAACGGGCGGGTCGCGCGGAACGCGAGCCAGCGGCCATCTTGAGACCCTTGGGAATCCCCGACGGGGGATTCCGCCTTCTTCGCCGCGTCGACGACGCTCGCGAGCGTCTTGTGCTTCGCGATCGCCGCCTCGTCGACGAGCTCGACCGGGATCCGCGCGCCATCGGCGGTCAGCTGCACCTTCGCGAGCACCGCGGCCGGATCGATCTTCTGATCGAACATCGCGAACATCGGCACGTCGAGCTTCTGCGGGCCGCTGCGCGGCCAGCTCTGCACGACGCTCGGGGGCGGCGTCTCGAACGTGAACGTCACGGCCTGCTTGAGCACGCCACCCACCGCGCTCTTCGTGCCGGCCGGAATCTCGACGCGATAGGTCGTCGCCTGCGGGAAGCGGACCTCGGGGTCGAACAAGATCGTGCGCGTCCCGATCCAGCGCCAGCGGCCCTTCGGCTGGGGCGACAGCCTCACCGGGTGCGTCGCGGCCGCGTCGTCCTGCGACGTCACCGCGATCATCGGCTGGCTGAACGTCACGCTCAGCTCGGGCGCGAGTGGCACGTCGCCCTCGGGCATCCAGCGCAGCACCTTCAGCTCGGCGTCCTTGCTCGCGCTCGGTGCGGGCGGCAGCAGCGTCGACGCGGGCGGCGGGAACGCGCCCTTGATCGTGCGGCCGGTCCGCGGCGGCGGCTGGGACTTCGCGCGGAACGCGAACGCCTGCTTGTCGGCGGCGTCCGCCTTGATCGGTCGGGTACGCGACAGCAGCTGCTCGGCCTCGGCGTCGGGGATCTTCTTGGCCGGGGCGAGCTTCGCGCGGTCGAACGCGGGGGGCCCCTCGCGGCCGCTCGACACCCGCATATCGAGACCTTCTGGAAGATCCTTGGTCTGCACGAGCACCTGGTCGGTGAGTGGGGACGCACCGCCGAGGGGCGTGGTCTGGGGCTTCTTGCCGCCACACGAGGTGACGACGAATGACAACAGCGTCAGCGCTGCGAGCGAACGATTGGCCTTCACGAACGATGAGCCTCCGGCTGCGTGGTTCTACGAACGCACGAACCCCGAATTCGCGCTACGCGTCACGGTCGCCCGCCTCCCCCGACAGATCAAGCGAAGTGCCCTTGATCGTGGAAAGTTTCCAATTCATCGTCCGCGCATGGCTGAAGCATCGAGCTCGACTCCCGCCGCCGCTGTCGTCGAGCCCTACATCCCTGCAAGCAAGCAGCTGCCCGAGCTCACGGTCGGCGTGCTCATTCTGGGCTCGCTGCTCTCCATCATCCTCGCCGGCGCGAATGCCTACCTCGGCATGTTCGCCGGTATGACGGTGTCGGCCTCGGTGCCCGCCGCCGTGATCTCGATGGGCATCTTCCGGCTCCTGCGCCGCGGCAACATCCTGCAGAACAACGCGGTGCAGACCGCGGCCGCCTCGGGCGAAGGTCTCGCCGCCGGCGTGATCTTCACCCTGCCCGCGCTCGTCATGATGGGTGTGTGGTCGCGGTTCAGCTACGTCGAGACCACGCTGATCGCCGGCTTCGGCGGCATCCTCGGCGTGCTCTTCACGATCCCGCTGCGCCGCGCGCTCATCATCGATCAGCCGCTGCAGTTCCCCGAAGGTGTCGCGACCGCCGAGGTGCTCAAGGTCGGCGCGCAGGGTGGCGGTGGCGTCGGTGTCCTCGTGCTCACCGCCGCGATCGCCGCGATCGCCAAGCTCGGCGTCACCGGCCTCAAGCTGTGGGCCGAGATCGTCCAGTTCGGTGTCTGGATCGTGAAGCCCACCGCCGCGACCGCCACCGGCGGTGCCGCGACGACCGCCGCCGCCGGCAAGGCCGGTGTGCCGTTCTACTTCGGCATCAATGCGTCGCCCGCGCTCGTCGCCGTCGGCTACATCGTCGGCTTCAACGTCGCGCTCGTGATCGTGCTCGGCGCGATCGTCAACCGCTGGGTCGGCATCCCGCTGTTCTCGATCTTCGGTGACTCCTCGGCGTTCGCGGGCATCGGCGACGCGCAGGCCGCAGCCGACGCGATGCACGGCGCGATCACGCGCTACCTCGGTGTCGGCGGCATGCTCGTCGGCGGTGTGTGGTCGCTGTTCAAGCTCCGCAAGTCCCTGCTCGGCGGCATCAAGGCCGGGCTCGATGCCTACAAGAATCGCAAGGCAGGTGGCGGCAAGGTGTCACGCACCGAGCACGACATGCCGATGAACATCATCCTGATCCTCATCGCGCTCTCGGTCATCCCGCTCTTCTTCATCTTCAATCACTTCACGCACTCGATCGGCGTCAGCGCCGTGATGGCCGTCCTGATGATCGTCGCGGGCTTTCTGTTCTCGGCCGTCGCGTCGTACATGGCCGGTCTCGTCGGCTCGTCCAACAACCCGGTCTCGGGCATCACGATCTCGACCATCCTCATCGCCGCGGGCCTGCTCCTCTTGATGCGCGTCAGCGGCGAGGCCGGCCCGGTCGCCGCGATCCTGATCGGTGGTGTCGTCTGCTGCGCCGCCGCGATCGGTGGTGACAACATGCAGGACCTCAAGTGTGGCCAGCTCGTCGGCTCGACGCCGTGGAAGCAGCAGACCATGCAGATCCTCGGTGTCGTCGTCGCCGCGTTCGCGATGGCGCCGATCCTCAACCTGCTCAACGATGCCTTCCATATCGGCAGCTCCGGTCTCGAGGCGCCGCAGGCGAGCCTGATGGCGAGTGTCGCCAAGGGCGTGTTCCAGGGCGGCCTGCCGTGGATCATCGTCGGCGCCGGTGCCGCCATCGCCGCCGCCGTCATCGTGATCGACCTCGTGCTCGAGAAGCGCAAGGCGCGCTTCCGGATGCCCGTCATGGCGTTCGCGGTCGGCGTCTACCTGCCGTTCCACCTGAGCACGCCGATCCTGCTCGGCGGCATCATCGCGCTGCTCGTCAACCGTTCGCTCGACAAGGCAAAGGCCAACCCCGAGCGCCGCAGCATGGTCGAGCGGATGGGCCTGCTCGCGGCCGCCGGCTTCATCACCGGCGAGGCGCTGATGGGCATCGGCCTGGCCATCCCGATTGCCGCCAAGCACGACGCCAACGCCATCGCGCTCTTCATGACCACCCCCACCGCCACCGAGCCCAGTGTGCCCGCGTACCATGAGTTCTGGCTCCCTTCCCTCGTGATCGTAGGTATCGTACTGATCTTGCTCTACAAGCTGTCGTTCAAGCGGGAGCCCGCGGGCCGCTCGGCCCCGAAAGCGTGATCGAACGCGCTGACAGATCCTGATATTCGCGGATTTCCCCGTGACTGCCTTATCATTGCTGTCATGCGAGCCGTCCCTCTCGTCATCGCCTCCATTGTGTTGACCGCCGCCGCATGCGGCGGGAACCACGGCAAGAGTGTTTGCGATAACCAGGTGCCGCCGCCGGCTGCGTGCATGACGCAGTGCGATCCGGCACCGGGTGCAGCGAACACGTGCCCATCTGGCTATCACTGCGCGGCCGATGGATTCTGCGACGCGGTGTGCACGCCGGGTGGGACCGAATGCGGTGATGGCTACGTGTGCACCAACGATGGTCGCTGCAAGGGCGAAGACGAGTGCACCGGCCTCGAGTGCAACGTCGTCGACTGCACCGGGCAGGGCAAGCCCGAGACGACGATCAAGGGCACCGTGTTCGCGCCGAACGGCACGCTGCCGCTCTACGGCGTGAACGTCTACGTGCCGAATGCACCGGTG
>DAIRFU010000565.1:0-4725 GCA_036794935.1 Kofleriaceae bacterium
GGCGAGTGCGCGAAGATCGTCGCCGCTCGCAGCGCGGTCGTCACGCTCGCCGGCGAGGCGCGCGTCGCCGACATGCTCGCCGAGCTCGACGCGCGTCACGCGGACTACGTGCGCGTGCTGGTCCGCCCGCCCGGGGCCGGTGCGCTCGTCGCCGCGACGCCGGAGCGCCTGGTCAAGCTCGAGGGCGCGACCGTCGCTTGTGACGCGCTCGCCGGGTCGATCGCACGCTCGGCCGCACAGGCCGTCGCGCGCATCGGCGACCGTGACGACGCGGCGCTGCTCGCGAGCGCCAAGGATCGCAACGAGCACGAGCTGGTGGTGCGCGCGATCGCGTCCGCGCTGCGCGGGCTCGACGCCGAGGTCAACGCACCGGCCGAGCCGGGCGTCCGCACGCTGCGCCACGTCCTCCACCTGCACACGCCCATCACCGCGACGCTGCGGGCGCCGCGCCACGTGCTCGAGCTCGCGGCGGCGCTGCACCCGACCCCGGCGGTCGGCGGCACGCCGACGCAGATCGCGACCGACTGGATCGCGGCACGCGAGGTCGTACCCCGCGGCTGGTACGCGGCGCTGGTCGGCTGGTTCGATCTCGACGGGAACGGCGAGCTCGCGGTCGCGATCCGTTCGGGCCTGCTCGCGGGCGAGCGCGCGCATCTGTGGGCGGGCGCCGGCATCGTCGCGGGGTCCGATCCGGATCGCGAGCTCGCCGAGACCGACGTCAAGCTGCGCGCGATGCTCGGCGCGCTCGGGGTCATCGCATGAGTGCCGCCGCGCAGACCCTGTGGGCCGAGCTGATCGCGGCGACGCTCGCGGATGCCGGCATCACGACGTGCGTGGTCAGCCCGGGCTCGCGGTCGACACCGCTCGTGCTCGCGCTCGCCGCCGACGGCCGCCTCGAGCTGCCGACGATCATCGACGAGCGCGCCGCCGCCTTCTTCGCGCTCGGCGTCGCGCGCGCGACCGGCACGCCCGCGGCCCTCGTGTGCACGAGCGGCAGCGCGGCGGCGCACTACCTGCCGGCGCTCGTCGAGGCGAGCATGGCCGGCATCCCGCTCGTCGCGATCACCGCCGACCGACCACCCGAGCTCCAGCAGTGCGGCGCCTCGCAGACGATCGATCAGGTCGACCTCTACGGCAGGTTCGTGCGTGGCTCGTTCGATCTCGGCGCGCCGGTCGGGACCGCGCTCGCGATGCGCGCGCTGCGCCGGAAGGTGACCCAGGTGGTGACGCTCGCGCGCGGGCCGCACCCCGGACCGGTCCACCTCGAGGTCCCGCTGCGCAAGCCGCTCGAGCCGGCCGCACCGACGAGCGACGGCGAGCGCGCACTCGCCCGGCTCGTCGCGGACCTGCGCCGCACGCCCGCCGCCGTCCACCCGCCGCACCTCGTCGCCGACGCCGGCGCGCTCGACGCGGTGGCCGCCGCGATCGCCGCCGAGCCGCGCGGCGTGATCGTCGCCGGCGCGCTACCGGCGGAGTTCGCGGCATCGCGCGACGCGGTGTTCGCGCTCGCCGCGCGGGCCGGTTATCCCGTGCTCGCCGAGGCCGGCAGCCAGCTGCGCTTCGGCGCGCGCCCGGCGCACGTGATCGATCACCTCGATCTGCTCCTCGCCGCACCGTCGTTCGCCGGTGCGCCCGCACCCGCGCTCGTCCTCCAGCTCGGGGCCGAGCCGGTCGCCGCAGGCTGGGCGGCGGCGCAGCCGGTGCTCGCCGACGCCGAGCGCTGGGTGCTCGCCGATCATGCCTGGCACGACGCCGACTCGTCGGCCCGCGGCGTCGTGATCGGAGATGTCGCGACGTCGCTCGCCGCCCTGCTGCCGCGCGTCCCCGAGCGCGCCGGCGACTTCGTCGGTGGCTGGCGCGCCGCGGACGCTCGCGTCGACACCGCGCTCGGCCGCGCGATCGCGGCGCACCCGCGCAGCGAGGTCGCGGTCATGCAGGCCGTGCTCGATGCCGTGCCGGCCGGCGGCATCGTCCAGCTCGGCAACAGCCTGCCGATCCGGATCGTCGATCACGTGCGCGGCGGCGGCGCTCCGCACACCGTGATCACGCAGCGCGGTGCAGCCGGCATCGACGGCATGATCGCGTCGGCCGCGGGCGCGACCCGCACCGGCCGGCCCGTGGTGCTCGTGCTCGGCGATGTCAGCTTCGCGCACGATCTGGGTGGCCTGCTCGCCACCCGCCACACCACGTCGCCGCTCGCGATCGTCGTGCTCGACAACGCCGGTGGCCGGATCTTCGCGGGGCTGCCGGTCGCGCGCTCGACGCCGGCGGCGGCGTTCGAGCAGCACTTCCTGACCGCGCCGGCGCTCGATCCGACCGCCGTCGCGGCGGCGCTCGGCGTGCGTGCGATCACCGCTGCCTCTCCGGAGGCGGTCGGCAGCGCGCTGGCCGCCGCGCTCGCCGTCCCGGGTGCCACGCTGATCCACGCGCCGGTCACCACGACCGGCGCGCACGATGTCCGCCGCGACGCACTCGAGCTGCTCGTCAGCTCGGCACCGCCGCGCAGCTCTCGGGTCCTCGACTTCTCGGAGCTCCCGCGCTCGCCATGACCGCCGCGGCCTCGACGTGGATCGCCGCCGCGCGGCTGCGTACGTTGCCCGCCGCCGTCGTGCCCGTGATCGTCGGCACCGCGGTCGCGCACGCGACGCGTGGCATCGCGTGGGGCCCGGCGCTCGCCGCGCTCGGCGGTGCACTCGCGATCCAGATCGGGACGAACTTCGCGAACGACGTCTTCGATGCCGAGCGCGGCGCCGACGGGCCCGACCGGATCGGCCCGCTGCGCGCGGTGAGCGCTGGCCTCATCACCGCGGCGGCGATGAAGCGGGCGATGATCGCCGCGTTCGCGGTCGCGATGGCCTTCGGCGTCTACCTCACCGCAGCGGTCGGCTGGCCGATCGTCGCGATCGGCCTCGCGTCGATCGCGGCGGGCATCGCGTACACCGGTGGCCCCTACCCGCTCGGCTACCACGGGCTCGGCGACGTGTTCGTGCTCGCGTTCTTCGGCTTCGTCGCGGTCTGCGGCACCACGTACGTGCAGCTCGGCGATGTCCCGGCGCTCGCGTTGTGGGCCTCGCTGCCGGTCGGCGCGCTGGCGACCGCGATCATCGTCGTCAACAATCTGCGCGACCGGCCGACCGATGCACGCGCCGGCAAGCGCACGCTCGCGGTGCGGCTCGGCCGCCGCGGCGCGATCGTCGAGTACGCGCTCCTGCTCGCGGCCGCCTACGCCGTGCCGGCCGGACTCGCCGCGGGTGTGCTCGACGGCGGCGTGCCGTGGTGCGCGTTGCCGCTGGTGACCGTGCCGCTCGCGATCCGCCGCCTCCGCCAGCTCGCCGCCGCGACGACGGGCGCCGACTTCAATGCGTGTCTCGCCGCGACCGCGCAGCTCCTGCTCGTGCACGGCGCACTGTTCTCGGTGGGGCTCGTGCTGTGATGCAGATCGTCGCGGCGGATCACCGGCTGGAGCGCTGGCCGATCGCGCCGCGGGGTGCCGCGCGAGGCCGCTGGACCGAGCGCGCATCCGTGATCATCGCGGTGCGCGACGACACCGGGCTCGTCGGGCTCGGCGAGGCCGCGCCGCTGCCGGGCATGTCGATCGACAGCCTCGACGATGCGATGCGCGCGTGCGAGGCACTCGCCGCGAGCCTGCCGCTCGCGCTCGACGTCCCCGGCCACGCGCTCGCGATCGCCGATCGGCTGACGCCGGCACCGGCCGCGCGGTTCGCGATCGAGACCGCGTTGCTCTCCGCGCTCGCCCAGCGCACGCGGACGAGCGTCGCGAGCCTGATCGCGCCGATGCCGCAGGCCGAGCTGCGCAGCAACGCGATCGTCGACGACGAGCACGAGGCGATCGCCGCGATGGCCGCGGGCGCCCCGTGCCTCAAGATCAAGGCGCCCTCTCCGGCCGACCTCGAGCGCGTGCGCCGGATCGCGCGCGCGGTACCGGGGGCCCGCCTGCGCATCGACGCGAACCGCGGCTGGCCGCGCGCCGACGTGCGCACGCTGCTCGCGTCGCTCGCCCACCTGCCGATCGATTACGTCGAGGAGCCCTGCCTCGATAGCCACCAGCTGCTCGGCGAGCCGCTGCTCGTGCGGATCGCGCTCGACGAGAGCCTGATCGAGCTCGCGCCGGCCGATCTCGAGCGCGCGCTCGCGTCGCCGCACCTCGCGGCGCTCGTCCTCAAGCCCACGCTGCTCGGCGGCTTCGCGCGCTGCCTCGGGCTCGCGATGGCCGCGCGCGCGCACGGCGTCGCGCCCGTTGTCACCCACACCCTCGAGGGTCCGATCGGCCTGGCCGCGGCCGGCGAGCTCGCACGCGCGATCGCCGCGGACATCCCGGTCGGCCTCGCGCCGCACGGTCGCCGCCCATCGCGGTCGTCGGCGGCGCATGGCGCGTCGTCGCGACGTCTCCAGGCACTGATCGGCGAGCACACGCCCGACACCGTGGCCGCGATCCGGGCGGCGTTCGGCGAGCGGCGGCCGATCGCGGTGCTGCACGCGAAGACACCGGCCGAGGAGACGGCCCGCCAGCGCGCGCTGCTCGCCGAGGCCACGCTCGAGCCCGACGACGCGGTCGTGCTGTTCACGTCGGGCTCGACGGGACCATCGCGCGGTGTCGTGCTCTCGCGCCGCGCGCTGATCGCCGCGGCGGAGACGAGCGCGGCACGGCTCGGCTGGCATGACGATGATCGCTGGCTGTGCTGTCTGCCGCTCGCCCACGCGGGC
>DAIRFU010000566.1:0-4720 GCA_036794935.1 Kofleriaceae bacterium
ACCAGGGCGACGGGATCATGATCAAGGATGGCGGCGGCTGGCGCCCGCTGCGCGCCGCCGAGATGCTGCCGCGCGGCGCCGAGCTGCGCACCGACGAGCGCACGCGGACGGCGCTCGAGCTCGCCGATGGCTCGCGTCTCGTGCTCGATCACCGCACGCACGTGATCTTCGACGCACGGGAGCCGCGCCGGATCGAGCTGGTCGCCGGGCGGATCGCCGCCGACGTCGCGCACGTCGAGAACCGGCAGGCGTCGATCGCGACGCCGAGCGGCCGCATCGACGTCGTCGAGACGCGCTTCTCGGTGACGGCTGCCGATCAGCTCACCGCCGTGCAGGTCGTGCGCGGCAGCGTCGTGCTCACCGCGATGGACGGCAACCACGACGAGGTCCGCGCCGGCGAGGAGGGTCTGATCGAGAACGGCAAGCTGTCGGTCAGCGCGACGCCCGAGCTCGTCAAGGAGCTCGCGTGGTCCGAGCTCGCGCAGCCCGCGAAGCAGACCGATCAGGACACGACCGCCGGCCTCGGCGCGCTGCGCGCGTACAAGCCCGGCGACAAGCGCGACAAGGACTGGAAGCTCGCGCTGGCGAGCCACGAGGTCAAGGTGCGGATCTCCGGACCGGTCGCGCGCACCGAGATCACCGAGACGTTCCGCAACGACAGCGACACCACGCTCGAGGGCGTGTACCAGTTCCCGCTTCCTGCCGACGCGCAGATCGACAGCCTCGCGCTCGACATGAAGGACGAGCCCGGCGGGTTCATCCACGGCGCGTTCGTCGACAAGGACCGCGCGCAGAAGATCTGGCGCGGGGTGATCGACAAGGCGACGCCGAAGCACATCCGGCGCGACCCGCTGATCCAGCAGGAGATCGTGTGGGTGCCCGGTCCCTGGAAGGATCCGGCGCTGCTCGACTGGAAGCGCGGCGGCCGCTTCGAGCTGCGCATCTTCCCGATCCCGAGGCACGGCACGCGCACGATCAAGCTCGCGTACACGCAGGTGGTGACGCCGCGCGGACCGCACCGCGAGTACGTGTATCCGCTGCCGCACTCGAGCGACGGCTCGACGGTGGCCGACACGTTCAAGGTCGACGTCGAGGTGCGCGGCGCACGCCCGGGCACCGTGCGCGCGGCTGGTTACCAGCTCGCGGCAGACCCGGCGCGCAGTGACGTCAATGCGCTGACGCTCGAGCAGGGCGGCTTCGTGCCGCGCGGCGACCTCGTCGTCGACTATCGCCCCGACGGCGACGCCGAGCTGCGCGCGTGGACGTTCGCGGGCGGCGCGGCGGCCGGTCCCGACGACAAGCTCGCCACGAAGAAGCACGTCGGCATCGATCCGAAGGTCGTCGAGGCGCAGAAGGTGGTCGCCGCCGACGCGCGGCCCACCGCGGTGCTCGCGCTCGCGCCGACGTTGCCGCGCTGGCGCGAGAGCAAGCCGCGCGACTTCATGATCGTCGTCGACGGCAGCCAGTCGATGGTCGGCGAGCGATTCACCCGCGCGAGCGAGCTCGCGACCGCACTCGTCGGCGACATGGACCGGCGCGATCGCTTCGACGTGATGGTGTGCGACAGCGAGTGCCGGTCGTTCGGCGATCTGCGCGCGCCGTCGATGTCCGCGGCGGGCGAGCTGAAGAGCTGGCTCGCCGGGCAGACGCCGGCCGGCGCGAGCGACGTGGTCGCCGCGCTGCGCGCCGGTCACGCGCGGCTCACCGCGGCACAGCGCGAGAAGTGGGTGCTGTACGTCGGCGATGGCTTCGCCTCGACGGGCTTTCGCCGCGTCGCCGATGTCGAGCACGCGATCGCCGCGACCACGGCCGACGTCCACGTGACGACGATCGGCATCGGCAGCGACGCGGACTCGGCGCTGCTCGCGGCGGCCGCACGCGGCGGCGGCGGTAGCTACCTCGCGTGGTTGCCCGGCCAGTCCGTCGGCACCGCGGCGATGGCCGCGCTCGAGTCGACGTACGGCACCTCCCTGCGCGACGCGACCGTCGAGCTGCCGGCCGGTCTGACCGAGGTCGCGGCGGCGGGCGGTGCGCCCGGCGAGACGACGACGATGACGACGCTGCCGACGCTGCGGGCCGGCGGCGAGGTGCTGATCGCGGCGCGGATCATGGGCGAGGTCTCCGGTGACGTCGTGCTGCGCGGCAAGGTCGCGGGCCAGAAGTTCGAGCAGCGCTATCCGCTGAAGCTCGCGGTGTCGACCGCGAATGGCAACGGCTTCGTGCCGCGGCTGTGGGCGTCGCTCGCCATCGATCAGCTCGAGCGAGCCGGCAAGGGCGAGGACCGCGCGCGCATCGTCGCGCTCTCGCAGGGCTACGGCGTGATGTCGCGCGAGACGTCGCTGCTCGTGCTCGAGTCGCAGGCGATGTTCGATGCGTTCGGCGTCGATCGCAGCTCGCCGGCGGCGACGTGGACCGGCGAGGAGGAGCTCGACGAGGTCGCGAGCTCGGGCACGATCCAGGTGCCGGCGGACAACGCGCCGGCCAAGACCGCGAGTCGCGCCTCCGCACCGGCGGCGGCGCCGGGAGCCGACTTCGGCAAGGGGGGAATGACGCTCGACCGTGGCGACGACGGGGCCAGCGTGGGCACCGGCCGAGGCGGTGGCGGGACCGCTGCAGGTACCCTCACCGGCGGCCTGATCGAGGCCGAGAAGCGGGACGAGCCGCGCTCGATGCCGCGGCCGAACATGGGCGGGCGCCGCATGGTGATCCAGATGAAGCGCGTGTGGACGCGGCAGGCCGCGCTCGGCACGTTCGATGGGGTCAGCCCGAACATCACGAAGGCGATCGCCGACGCGCAGGACGCGCTGGTCGCGAATCCAGACAGCCGCGAGAAGCATCGCGCGCTCGTCCAGGCGCTGTCGTACGCGGGCCAGCTCGAACAGGCGCGCGACGTCGCGAAGCGCTGGCTCGAGCGTGACCAGCTCGATCCGCAGGCGCTCGGCTACATCGCCGACCTCCTCGGCCGCGAGGGCAAGCGCGAGCTCGCGCTGCGCACGCTCGCCGGGCTCGTCGACCTCGCACCCGATCGCGCGGTCCTGCACGAGCGCATGATCAACGCGTACGAGCGGGCGGGCCGGCTCGCCCAGGCGTGCAGCCACCGGGTGGCGCTCGTCGGGCTGACCGCGAAGGAGGCCGCGAAGCGCGCCGGTGCGGCGGCACGCTGCCTGCGCGCGCTCGGCCGCGCCGATGATGCCGCGCTCGTGATGGCGTCGCTCGTCGACGACAAGACGCGCACCGCGGCCGAGAAGCTCGCGACGGTCGCGCCGGTCGAGCCGCGGATCGCCGGCGATCTCGTGATCGACGGCACCTGGAACGGCGCCGCCGACCTCGACATCTCGCTCGTCGCGCCCGACGGCTCGCGCGTGTCCTGGATGGGCGGTCGCAAGGACGTCACGGTCGCCGACTCGACCGCGCACGACCGCGAGCAGCTGTCGGTCCGGCGCCTGCGCAAGGGCAACTACCTGATCGAGATCAGCCGCGGCGAGCCGGCAACCAGCCCGGTGCGCGGCACGCTCGACGTGCGCGTGCTCGGTCAGAAGCGATCGCTGCCGTTCGAGCTGACCGGGGAGCACACGGTCGTCGGTCGCATCGGCGTGACGATGACGTCACACCTCGAGCCGGTGAACCCCGCCGATGCACGCTGGCTGCGGCAGGGCTGGCGGAACCGCCCCGACCTGCGCCTGCGGCCGGCGCGTTAATCCCAGATGACGTCGAGCTGACACAGCTCGTCGCCACGGGTGCGGCACTGACTCTCCTTGAGGGCCGGGCGCTTGCCGCCCGACAGCTCGATCGAGCGCTCGCACCAGCCCTGGACCGAGAGGCAGTGCGCGGGGTGCGGTGTCGCGAAGCCGCGGATGCGCAGTACGGCCGCCTTCGCGCCACGGGTCGCGACCTCGGCGAAGCCGGAGTCGTAGTGCGCGCTCCACAGCCGGACCGCACGGCCGAGGATCCAGTGCACCGTGCCGACCTTGTAGAACAGCCGGTAGATCGTCTTGAGGTTCGCGTCGGCCCCGAAGCGGCCGAGCTCCTTGATGAGGCCGAGGTCGCCCTGGGCGAACAGGCGATCGAGTACCAGGTTCAGCTCGACGAACTGGTCGAACGGATACCAGCGGGCCTTGTTGACGCCCATTTCGATCGACCCTCGCAGCTCCGGCGTGATCTGCCCCAGGAGGCGCTGGTACCCCGCCTCCCCGTGCTCCAGCTGTACCCACAGGACGCGCGACGCCAGCGCGCTTCCCTTTACGTTCGCCACGCCTCTAGTATACCCGCCCTGCCATGAAAGATCCGATCGCCCGCCTCGAGGACATGGAAGCGAAGGCCGCACTCGCAGGCGGCCAGGCCCGAATCGACAGGATGCACGAGGCCGGCAAGCTGACGGCCCGGGAGCGCATCTCGGCGCTGCTCGACGAGGGCAGCTTCGTCGAGCTCGACAAGTTCGTGACGCATCGCTGCGCCGACTTCGGCATGCAGGAGCAGAAGATCCTCGGCGACGGCGTCGTCACCGGGCACGGCACGGTCGACGGCCGGCCGGTCTGCGTGTTCGCGCAGGACTTCACCGTGTTCGGCGGCTCGCTGTCGGGCGCGTACGCGCAGAAGATCTGCAAGGTGATGGATCTCGCGACGAAGATCGGCTGTCCGGTGATCGGGCTCAACGACTCGGGCGGCGCGCGCATCCAGGAGGGCGTCGAGTCGCTCGCCGGCTACGCGGACATCTTCCTGC
>DAIRFU010000567.1:0-4718 GCA_036794935.1 Kofleriaceae bacterium
GGGCCGCGGCCTGTGGGCGGGCACGCACGCGCGCAACCCGCTGCATGTCGCGGCCGGCCACAGGCGTCACAGCGAGCCTCGCGTTCTGCTGACCTTCGTGCCAGTCGTGGGCGCGTTTCCGGCGTGCGGTCGCGCGATCATCGCGAACCGCTCCGGCGCAGCCGAGGATCCGATCGGAGGCAGCCCGGCCGCGCACGCCGCAACGCGGACGTAGCCGGTCGCGCCCACGTGGGCGTGAGAAGGAGACCGTTCCGCGTGTCGGTGCGCTGACAGATCGTCGAGCACGCCTCGTGTTGCAGCCGTCCCTTGCGGCCCGCGAGGCGATCGCTTGGCCTGGGGCGATATCTCGGACCGATCCGGCACCGCCGCGGAGAGCTGTGGGCTACGGCGCCTTGGGCTCGACGACGCGACCGATGAACAGGACGAGGCCACTGCCGCCGTCGACGATGAGGAACAGGAACGGGTGGTCCGCGGTGAACGGGATCGCCTGCTGCGCCGGCCGCCCGCCGCGCGGCATGACGACGGCGGTCGCGGCCGCGGCCTCGGTGCCCTTCTCGTCGACCTTGACGAACGCCTTGTGGAGGACGTCGCCGACGTAGAGCCGATCGTCGGGATCGGCCGGCTTCGCGATGCCGGTCAGGTCGGCGCGCGCCGGATCGAAGAGCTGCACGATGCCGAGCGCCTTCAGCGCCGCCACGAGGCGCAGCGGCGCGGGCGGATCGATCGTGAACCGGGGCAGCGACACGTTCACGGCCGTCTCGGCGAGCTGGCCCTGCAGCGCCTTGAGCGTCTCCGGCAAGGTGCGCTCGACCGCAGCGAGGCCGTCGGCCTGGTCGGGCAGCACGATGTACATCGAGGCGCTGTCACCCTTGTACGGCAGCTCGAGCAGCGCGGCGCCGTGGCCCTTCGCGAGCCGGTAGCTGCCTCGGCGATGCATCGTCGGCACGCGCACGGTGCGGTCGCCGGCGGCGTGAAAGTCGGCGTCGAACGTCTGCGCCTTCGCGAACGGCGCGGCCCAGTCGGCGAGGAAGTAGATCGCGTTGACGATCACGAGCCGGGTGTCGGCGTCGATGACGCGCGGCGGGATCAGGCCCTCGATGCGGTGCGCGGTCTGGTCGGCGACCCACGTGTTGATCTTCGTGCGCGCGGCCTCGGGGTCGGCGCGAAAGTCGATCACCTCGACCGGCGCGTCGAACGCCTTGCGCGTGATCGTGTAGTAGACGGTGTCGAGCTCGTAGTGCGCGTCCCCGAAGAGCCGGTTCGCGAGCTTCAGGGTCAGCGGCCGCGAGGCATCCTGTAGCGCGTACGAGACGCGCGCCCACTGCGAGACGACGTGATCGGTGTCGCCCTCGAGGTGCATCGCATCGCGCAGCTCGGCGGCGGTGGTGCCCTTCGCGCCAGCCCACGTCATCACGAGCGCGGTCGAGATGCTGAGCGGCGAGATCGCGACGTTGCCCGCGCCGGCGTGCGCCCACAGCTCGAGCCCGAAGTGATTGTTGGCCTTGACCAGTGCTGCGATCTCGCTCGTCGGCGGCATGTCGGTCTTGACCTCGTGCACGGCACGCTCTGGGGCGGATGGGGTAGGTGTGGGCGCGGTCGCCGAGCCACTCGGCGCGGGCGGCGCCGGCGGGGTGTCCCGGCAACCCGCGAAGGCGCCGAGCGCGAGGCAGAGGGGCAGGGCGCGCGTCATCAGTAGTGAGGCGGGGGCTCGTTGGCGGGGCCCATGACCGGCTCCGGCGAGCGCAGCGACTGCTTGAGCTGCTCGATCTCGCGCTCGGCGGCGTCGAGCCGGTCGCCGAAGGCGCGCACCAGCGCGTCGAGCTCGCCGATCAGCTTGTCCTGGAACGCGAGCTTCACTTCCAGGTCCTGGACGTGTTCGGTCACCGACTCGGACGTCATGGCGCACCGTAGCAGACCCGCATGAAGTTCTGCGCCCGACCGGGCGCGGACCGGCCGCGCGATCGGCGATACTCGGTCGTCGTGCGCAGTGGTGACATCGATGTAGCCGCCATCGCCAGGCGCGTGCTCGAGGACAACGGATTCGCGACCGAGCCGCCGGATGGGATCGACGCCGCGCTGCCGCCGCCCGAGACCCGCGCCGGTGTCCGTGATCTGCGCGCGCTGCCGTGGTCCTCGATCGACAACGCGCGCTCGCGCGACCTCGATCAGGTCGAGTACGCCGAGACGCTCGACGACGACCGCATCCGCGTCCTCGTCGGTATCGCGGACGTCGCCGCGCTCGTTCGCCGCGATTCACCGATCGATCACTACGCGGCCCACAACACCGCGACGGTCTACACGGGCGTGCGCACGTTCCCGATGCTGCCCGAGTCGCTGGCGAACGACCGCACGTCGCTGCTCGAGGCGCGCGACCGGCTCGCGATCGTCACCGAGATGATCGTCCACCGCGATGGCCACGTCGACGACTTCGCGACGACCGTGTACCCGGCGCGCGTGCGCAACCACGCGAAGCTGACGTACGAGAATGTCGGAGCGTTCCTCGACGGCGATCGAGGCGCGTCGCCGGACTCTGCCCCGATCGTCGAGCAGCTCGGATTGCACGCGCGTGTCGCGGGCTGGCTGCGCGAGCGGCGGATCGAGTGCGGCGCGCTCGAGCTCGAGACGATCGAGGCACGGCCGGTGACGAAGGACGGGCACGTGGTCGACCTCGAGGTGATCCGCAAGAACCGCGCGCGCGACGTCGTCGAGGATCTGATGATCGCGGTCAACACCGCGACCGCGCGCTTCCTCGAGCGCCGCGCGTCATCGTCGATCCGGCGGGTCGTGCGGGCGCCGCGGCGCTGGGAGCGCATCGTCGAGCTGGCGCGTGCGCGCGGCAGCAATCTGCCGGCGACCGCGAACGTCCGCGCGCTGGGCGGCTTCGTCGCCGAGCAGCGGCGCACCGATCCGGACGGGTTCGCGGAGCTGTCACTGGCGATCGTCAAGCTGCTCGGCCCCGGCGAGTACGTGCTCCAGCGCGCAGCCGATCCGGACCAGGGCCACTTCGGGCTCGCGGTCGACGATTACATGCACTCGACGGCACCGAACCGCCGCTACCCGGACCTCGTCACCCAGCGCCTGCTGGTCGCCGCCGCGCACGCGACGCCGGCGCCGTACCGCGACGACGAGCTGACCGCGATCGCCGCGCACTGCACCGAGCGCGAGGACGCCGCCCGCAAGGTCGAGCGCACGATGCGCAAGGTGATCGCGGCGGCGATGCTGTCGCGCCGGATCGGTGACACGTTCGACGCGGTCGTCACCGGCGCCTCTTCGAAGGGGACGTACGTGCGGCTGCGCCGGCCACCCGCGGAGGGGCGCGTGGTCGTCGGCGAGCGTGGCCTCGACGTCGGTGACCACGTCAAGGTCCGGCTCGTCGCCACGGACCCCGAGCGCGGGTTCGTCGACTTCGCCGCGAACGCGTGATCGTCAGCCCACCAGGTGCGCGGCGACGGCGACCTTCCACATCGCGAGCGTGCACGCGCCGGCGAGCGCACCGACGCCGAACAGGATGCCGAGCTTCGCGCGGGCGGGCATCGCGTGCCACCGCCGCTGGCTCTTGCGGCCGAATCGGCGCAGCGCAGGCTCGGTGCGGTCGAGAAGGCTCGAGAGCCGCTGCGAGTGACTGGCGACGAGCGCGAGCCCGAACACGATCGCCAGCAGGCCGGGCCCGGGGATGAACAGCAGCACGACGCCGCCGGCGAGCAGCACGAAGCCGGCGCCGACCGCGAGCACCGAGTGGCTGCGCGAGCGGTGCGTCATCCGCTCGCGGTGCTGCTCGAAGCGGCGGCCAGGCGGGTCGCTGCGGAAGCGTCGCCACTCCTGCTTCGCCTCGGCGAATACGCCCATGCTGCAGCGTAGCGCCGCAGCCGCGGCCGGCCATCAGGATTTCAAGTTGAGCGCTGCTGACACACGCTTGACCGTGGCGAGCTCGTGCGGCGACAGCCGGCCGTCCGCAGACGCTGCGTCGACGAGCAGCTCGATGATGCCGCGGCGCTCGTCCTCGGAGAGCTGGTTGACGATCGGTTCGGCTTCGTCCCAGCCCTCGAGGTCGATCACGCGCCGGCGCTCGTCGTCGGAGAGGCCGAGCTTCGTCATCATCCCGGCGAGGAACTCGCGCTCGTCATCGGACACGATGCCGTCGGCCACGAGCACCTTGGACACCAGCAGGCACTTCGCCACGTTCGTGTTCATGCCCGCCGACTGTATGCTGAGGACGCGATGCTCGTCACGCCCCTCGCCGCGCACGTCGCGCCGCCCGCGCGGATGCCGAGCCCGTTCGCGGCCGAGCCGCACCCGATCGCGCGCCACGCGGCCGAGCAGCTCCGCGCCGAGCTGGCCGGCGGGCTCGCGCGCGAGCTGCACCTCGCCGAGGACGGCAAGATGTTCGGCGTGCTCGTGGTCGCCGACGGCGACGGCCAGCTCGGCGTTCTGCGCGGGTTCTCGGGCATGGTGCGCGGCCGCTGGCTGCTCGATGGGTTCGTGCCGCCGGCGTTCGATGTCGAGGCGCGCGACGCGTTCTGGCCGGCGGGCGAGTGCGAGCTGGCGGCGCTCGGCGCCGAGCTTGCCCACCTCGAGCGCGCGATCGCGCCGATCGACGGCGAGCTGACCGCGCTCGTCACCGCGCAGCAGGCGGAGCTCGACGAGCTGCGCACCCAGCACCGCCTCCGCCGCGACAGCCGGCGCATGAAGTCGCTCCAGATGGGCAGCGCATAGCGGGC
>DAIRFU010000072.1:0-15886 GCA_036794935.1 Kofleriaceae bacterium
TGTAACTGACCCCTACCGGTACGTCGACGAGTTGAACCACCACTCGGCCTGGAGGCCGAGGAAGTGGACCCACGGGTCGGCGTGGCGCGGATCGTCGGGGACGTAGAGATCGAGCGCGGCGTCGTTGAGGTGCGCCGCGCGGTACACGAGCCGGATCTGCGGGCGATCGTACGCGGACGGCCCCATCGGCGACCACGCGATCATCGGCGCGATCTGGAACACGGCCGGATCTTCGGCGCGCAGCGTGGTCGGGTTGAGGCCGCGCGGGAACCGCGCCTGGTACGAGACGTCGGCGCCGACGAACCAGTCGGGCACCACGCGCACGAGCGGCCGCGCGTCGATCGCGTACTCCCAGCCATCGTCGGGATCGGTCGAGCTCTCGTCGGCATCGACGAACCGCCGCGACAGCGCGCCGACCATCAGGTTGCCGAGCGCGTGATCCCAGTTGCCCGACACGCCGAGCGTGAGCTCGTTCGCGCGCTGGGTCTTCAGCTCGGGCCCGAACGTGGTCGGCGGCGCGAGCTCGTCGAACGCGGCGAGGCCCTTCGCGTAGCGGGCGAACACGTTGAGGTGGCGGCGAAAGCGATCGTCTCTGGAGAACCCGAACGTGCCGACCTCGGCGCCGATCAAGAAGCCATGGTCGGCCGGCAGCGCCTCGAGCGTGCCGTCCATGCGCTTGCGCGTGCCCGACGGCAGCGCGTGGTACTCGCCGTGCAGCTTGAGCTTGGCGCCGATGCCGCCGTCGCGCGGCATCGCGACGTATGCAGCGGTCGCGCTCGCGACCACGCGCTGCCGGTTGAGCTGATCGACCGTGGTCGCGCCCTGCACCGGGTTCGCCACCTCGATCTCCTGGAACTGGAACGGGTCGTTCAGCCGGTTGAAGCCGACGTGCGCGGCGAGCTCGAGCCGATCCGGCGGGCCGGCGCGAAAGCTCACGTTCGGCCGGTACTGCAGGCCACCGCCGACGGTGTTGATGTCGTCGAGCGGCCAGTAGTCGAACAGGTAGATGTCGTCACCGCGGTACATCCGCGAGCCGACCCACAGCGTGAGGTCGCGCCCGATCTGGCCGTCGAGGAACATGTTGCGCAGAGCCGGATGCGCGTCGAACTCGCCGGTGTCGTGGAACAGCGTGCCGTCGAACGCGAGCGTGATGACCGGACGAACCACGATGGCGTAGCGATTCGCGGCCGACAGCTTGTCGAAGCCGTAGGAAAACTCGAGCTCGAGGTAGCTGTCCTCGACGATGCGCGGGCCGTGGGCCACGATGAGGATCTTCTCGGGCTTGCCGCCACGCAGATCGCTGCCCGCGATCACGCGGCCGTACGAGCCGAAGCGAAAGCCGCGGTCGGGATGCGGCTCCGGCGCCGCCTCGCCCCACACGAGCGGTGTCGTTGGCGTCGCGGGCGGCTGCTTGACGAGATCCTTGCCGACCTCGGGTGTCGGGCTCGGCGCGGCCGGCGGCGCGGCGGATGCGGCATCGCTCGCGCTCGACTCGGCCGGCACGGGCGGGCTCGCGGGCACGTCCGCGGGTGCCGCGGGCACCGCGGGCGACTCGGCCGGCGACGTCACCGGCGCGGCATCGCCGGGCGGAGGCTCCGCGGCTGCGGGCTGTGCCCATGCGCGGCTCGCGCCGAGTGCGAGTACGACCGCGAGAGGCGCAAACCGCATGGGCGCCGGAGCCGAGCACGAAGCATGCCCGCGGCGCAACCACGCATCTCGGCGATTCGCCGCAAGCCGCGACGGGGGCTCGCGGTTCGCGTTGCCGATCGCAACGAGGCACCGCCTGGTTTTGCACCAACTATCGATTGTCCTGGACACGTCAGCTGGCATGGGCCTTGATGCGTGCTCGCCCGATGCGCCTGGCTGTCGCCGCCGTGATCCTCGCTCTCGCCGGCTGCCCGTCGTCGCAAGATCCCGGGTTCGGGACCGGCGATGCCGGTATCGATCCGGACGCCGGTGGCGATGCCGGGACCTGCACCGCGGTGCCGACCTGCACGACGACGATTCGCTTCAAGGGCAGCGCGCAGACGGTCTCGCTGCACGGCGACTTCGCGGCCGATGGCTGGACCACCGGTATCGAGATGACGAAGAACGGCGACACCTGGGAGGCGACCATCCCGGTGCACGACGATCAGGTGATCGTCTACAAGCTCGTCGTCGACGGCACCTGGATCGCCGACCCCGAGAACCCGCGCAAGAGCCCGGATGGCTTCGGCAGCTACAACTCGGTCGTGCGCGCCGACTGCGACCAGTGCCCGGCACGCGCCGCGATCGACTGGCGCGACGCGATCATGTACTTCGTGATGATCGATCGGTTCGCCGATGGCGATCCGGCGAACAACGCGCCCGTGCCCGGCGTCGAGGAGCCCGGCCAGTACCAGGGCGGCGACTTCGTCGGGCTCACGCAGAAGATCGAGGAGGGCTACTTCGATCAGCTCGGCATCAACACGCTGTGGATCACGTCGCCGCTCGATAACGCCGACAACGCGAACCCGGGCTCCGATGGCCACAGCTACACCGGCTATCACGGCTACTGGCCGCGCGACCTCGAGGCCGCCGAGTCCAAGCTCGGCACCGAGGCCGAGCTGAAGGCGATGGTCGATGCCGCGCACGCGCACGGCATCCAGGTGCTCGTCGACTACGTGATGAACCACGTGCACGCGCAGAGCCCGGTGTGGAGCGAGCATCCGGACTGGTTCTGGCCGAACGACAACGGCTTCGGCGGCAACTGCGTGTGCGGCCAGGGCTGCAACTGGGACACCGATCGGCTGCGCTGCTGGTTCGATCCGTTCCTGCCCGACTTCGACTTCCGCAACCCGGACGCGCGCAAGTGGAGCGTCGACAACGCGGTCGCGTGGGCGAAGCGGCTCGGCATCGACGGCTTCCGGCTCGACGCGGTCAAGCACATCGAGACCGCGTGGCTGACCGACGTACGCGCGCGCCTGAACGCCGAGGTCGCGTTCGACCAGCGCTTCTACATGGTCGGCGAGACGTTCGACGGCGACCGCGGGATCATCAAGTCGTACGTCGATCCGAACACGATGCTCGACGGCCAGTTCGACTTCCCGCTGCGCGGCCAGGTGCTCGCGACGCTGCTCCGCCGCGACGGCCAGATGAGCGACCTCGCCGGCTTCCTCGACGCGAACGACAACTTCTACGGTCAGGGCGCCGTGATGTCGACGTTCCTCGGCAACCACGACGTGCCACGCGCGATCGAGCTCGCGCTGGATAGCCCGCTGTTCGGCGCCTGGGACGGCGGCAAGAACCTCGCGTGGAGCGGCCAGCCGCAGCTGCCGACGTCGAAGCACCCGTTCGAGCGGCTCGCGGTCGCGTACACGCTGCTGTTCACGATGCCCGGGATCCCGATGCTCTACTACGGCGACGAGGTCGGCATGCCCGGCGCCGGTGACCCGGATAACCGCCGCTTCATGCAGTGGAGCGACTACACCGACAACCAGACCTGGTTGCGCGACCGGCTCACCACGCTCGCCACGATCCGCCGCGAGCATGCCGCGACGCGACGCGGAACGCGCCAGACGATCGGCGTCTCGGGCGACGTGCTGGTCTACAAGATGACCACCACGGGCGATACCGTGCTCGTCGCGCTCAACCGCGGCGACACGGAGCAGACCGCGACGAACCTGCCAGCCGGCGACTACCTCGATCTGATCACGGGCCAGCCGATGAGCGCGCCGATCGCGGTGGCGCCGCGCAACGCTGTCGTGCTCGTTCCGCAGTGAGTGCACGGCCTGCGCGAAACTCGAGTCCCCACACCGGCGGCCACGTACTTACGCTGGCGCACCGCTTGCTGCATCTGGCACCGGGAGGTGACCGTCATGCAGGTACAGCGCTGCCGCATCTACACCGGGGCCGGAGAGCTCCACGCCACTCGCTCGCGGCCGTACACACCAGCTGCCGTGCCGCGCGCGGCGACGATCGCCGACCGCATCTCGGTGAGCGCGATCATGACCCGCGATGTCGTGTGCGCGCGCCCCGAGCTCAGCATCGGCGCTCTCGAGGACCTGCTGATCGCCAACCACATCGGCTGCATCCCCATCGTCGATGAGCGGGGGCGGCCCAAGGGAATCGTCACCAAGCTCGACCTCGTCGAGCGCGATGAATCCGCGTTGACCGCCGCCGAGGTGATGATGCCGCTGGCGATCACGCTGAACACGCACGCGACGATCGCGCAGGCCGCCGCGATGATGGCGGTCGAGGACTTCCACCACCTGATGGTGGTCGGGGCCGATCGGGTCCTCGTCGGTGTGCTGTCGACGATCGACATCGTCCGCTGGCTGGCCCGGAACGATGGCTTCACTGCCGGGTGACCCTGTGCTAGTTGAGCGGCATGCGGCTCTGGTTTGCCCTGTTGCTCGCGATCGCTGCCTGCCACCCCTCGCCGACCAAACCGGCTCCCGGTGAGGTGCCCCCGTTGCCGCCTGCATCGGGCACCGCGGTCGGCTACCTCGTCGACGCCGCGCACGATCTGAAGCTGCGCGATGATCAGCTCACAAAGCTCGAGCAGATCGACAACAGCCTGGCGGCGAGCAACGGCCAGATCGACGCGCAGCTGCGCCAGATCGAGAAGCCGGCGCCCGCCGAGCAGCTCTCGCCGCAGGAGGAGAAGGCCGGCGTGCAACAGCCCCGCTACAACAACGCCCCCGGCGCGAGCACGATCACGACGGACAACTCGATCAAGCTGCGCAAGATGCGCGACCAGAACGATCGCGACGCACTGAAGAAAGCATTCGCGGTGCTCGATCCCGATCAGCTCGACCAGGCGAAGCAGATCTTGACCGCGCGCGGCGTCGATCTCCCGGACGAGCCGAAGCCAACCCAGGCGCGCGGCAGCGACGATGGCCAGCCGCTGCCCGGCACGCAACCGTAAGCGCGCACCCGCTGCGGCGACGCGGTGTAGCGCACCTGCACGATCTGCACGACCCTGGTGTAGATTCCGCGCGTGCGTACCTCGAAGCTGCTCCCGCTGATCGTGTTTGCCGCCTGCGGCGGCCCCAACAAGCCCGCCCCCGAACCGATGCCCGGTCCGGAGCCCGGACCGACAACGCAGGCCGAGACGCCGACACCGCCGTCCGGAGCGAACGACGCCGCGCTGATCGCGGAGGCCAAGCAGTTCACCGGCCAGGTCGATCAGGAGCTGCGCAAGCTCTACGTCGATGCATCGGTCGCGGAGTGGGCGAACCAGACGGACATCACGGCGGAGCACGAGGCGGCGACCGCGAAGGCGAACGAGGCGCTCGCGAGCGGGCTGACTCGCCTGATCAAGGCGTCGCGCAAGTTCGAGCCCGTGATGGACAAGCTCGATCCGGACACCCGCCGCCAGCTCTGGCTGCTCGAGATCGCGGGCCAGCCGGCACCGGACGATCCGCAGCAGGCCGCGGAGCTCACGAAGATCGCGGCCGAGATGACGTCGATCTACGGCAAGGGCAAGGTCTGTGACGCCTCGAAGGCCAAGCGCGGCGCGCCGACGCAGAAGCAGCTCGACGAGCTCGCCGCGAAGGTGAAGGCAGAGACCGACGCCACGAAGCAGGCAAAGCTCCAGGCGAACCTGGACAAGCTGCAGAAGAAGTTCGACGCGACGTACTGCAAGGACCTCGACGCGCTGTCGAAGATCCTGCAGAAGAGCCGCAAGCCGGCCGAGCTGCTCGCGGCATGGCAGGGCTGGCACGACAACGTCGGCAAGGCGGAGCGCCCGCTGTTCACGCGCTACGTCGAGCTCGCCAACGCGGGCGCGCGCGGCGTCGGGTTCGCGAACGTCGCCGAGATGTGGAAGTCGGGCTATGACATGCCGCCGGCGCAGTTCGAGCAGGAAGTCGATCGGCTGTGGAACCAGGTCAAGCCGCTCTACGTCCAGCTCCACTGCTACGCGCGGCGCGGGCTCAACAAGCGCTACGGCGACAAGATCGTGTCGAAGACCGGCCCGATCCCGGCGCACCTGACCGGCAACATGTGGGCGCAGGCCTGGGGCTACCTGTACAAGGACCTCGAGCCGTACAAGGGCGTCGCGCCGATCGACGTCACGCCGGTCCTCGAGCGCAAGTACGACACCAAGAAGATGGTCCAGATGGCCGAGGCGTTCTACATGTCGCTCGGCATGAACCCGCTCCCCAAGACGTTCTGGGAGCGCTCGCTGTTCCAGAAGCCGAAGGGCAAGGACGTCGTCTGTCACGCGAGCGCGTGGGACGTCAACCTGAACAACGACGTGCGCATCAAGATGTGCATCAACAAGAACCAGGAAGACCTGGTCACGATCCATCACGAGCTAGGTCACAACTACTACTACAACAACTACTACACGCTGCCGGTGCTCTATCAGAACGGCGCGAACGACGGCTTCCACGAGGCGATCGGCGACACCGTCGCGCTGTCGATGACGCCCGAGTACCTCAAGAAGAAGGGCCTGCTGAACAAGGTCGTCAAGAACGACAAGGCGACGATCAACCAGCAGATGGGCGTCGCGCTCGAGAAGATCGCGTTCTTGCCGTTCGGCCTGCTCGTCGACAAGTGGCGCTGGGACGTGTTCTCGGGGAAGGTCAAGCCCGACCAGTACAACCAGCACTGGTGGGACCTGAAGCTGCAGTACCAGGGCATCGCCCCGCCGATGCCGCGCACCGAGGCCGAGTTCGATCCGGGCTCGAAGTATCACATCCCGGCGAACACGCCGTACATGCGCTACTTCCTGGCGGCGGTGCTCCAGTTCCAGTTCCACCGCGCGCTCTGCAAGAAGGCAGGCTTCACCGGCCCACTGCACGAGTGCTCGATCTACGGCAACAAGGAAGCGGGCGAGGCGTTCGCGAACATGCTGAAGATGGGCGCGTCGAAGCCTTGGCAGGAGGCGCTGTTCGCGCTGACCGGCGAGCGCGCCATGGACGCGACCGCGATCCTCGAGTACTTCGCGCCGCTGCAGACGTGGCTCGAGGAGCAGAACAAGGGCCAGCAGTGCGGCTGGTGACGCGGCCGCGCGGCCAGGCCAGCTGACACCACGAAGCTCGGCTGACCTGGCCAGGCGATCTGCCACTTCCGGCGCCACGCGGCACAAGTCCGCGTCCTGCCCCGGATCCGTTCTCCCGACCTGCTGGCATATGCGCTGCACAAAGGCGCAGACAGCAATCCTCGACCGGGAGAACACCCATGAAGACCGCAAAGAACCTCAGCTTCGTCCTCGCTCTCGCCCTCGGCGCCATCGCTTCTGGCTGCGCCGCTGACTCGCCCCAAGACGACGGCGCCGGTGGCGGCGACGACACCGGTGGCACCGGTGGAGAGGGCTCCGACGACGCCCCGCGCCCGATGGACGCCACGGGCACGTACCAGGTGGCCAGCACGTTCGACATCGCGACCAACGCGCCCGGCACCGTCGGCGACGTCACCAACGCGTTCATCGACATGACCGACGGCGCCACCGACCCCGCGGACTGGATCATCGACCAGATCATCGCGAAGACCACGAACAGCACGCTCAAGAGCTTCCTGACGCAGGCCAAGCCGTTCGTCGCCGGCTACCTCAACGACCGCCTGCTCGAGATCGCGCCCGACTTCATCGACACCATCATCACGGTCGGCAACGACTTCGGTCAGATGTCGCGGAACTTCGGCGTCAACGAGACGCTCGACGTCGCCCAGGGTGGCGGCGCGTACAACGCGACCGTGACGGCCCTCGGCGTCCACTTCGACGTCGACAACGTCGGCAGCGACATCCTGTTCGCGGACCACGGCATGGAGAACGTCACCGCCGCCAACGTCGCGCTCTCGGTCGACGTCACCGGCAAGCTCGACATCGGCGAGCACGCGCTGCCGCTCTCGTACGGCAAGGTGCTGCGCGTCGGCCTCGATACCATCGTGATCCCGTCGCTCGACCCGAGCGCCTCGGACCTCCAGTCGCTGCTCGCGGACCTCGTCGACTGCGGTGCCGTCGGCCAGGCGATCAACGACGCACTCGCCGACTACTTCGGCTTCGGCGGCGGCGCCGGCACGTGGCAGGCGGCCTGCACCGCCGGCCTCGCGTACGGCGCGCAGACGCTCTACAACAAGATCGACTCGATCGACGCCTCGGCGCTCGAGTTCAGCCTCACCGGCGTCGCGAAGGCCGTCGACAGCGACCACGACAACAAGGTCGACCGGATCCAGACCGGCAAGTGGTCGGGCACGCTGAGCTACGCGAGCACGCCGGCGCCGCTCGCCGAGGCCACGTTCATCGGCACGCGCATGTAAGAGACAGTTCGGTTCGGCGATGCGGGTGGTGAGCCCGCGCGTCGAGGATGGCTGGCCGGCCGGGGGAATGGTCCCTCGGCCGGTTTTTTTTTGCCCGCCGCTGCATGGATGGCCAACTGTCCGCAGATCGGCTGATGGACCCGACCAGTGCAGTTGCCGTTGCCAGTGCGCGTGCGCGCAACCTGCTGATCATCGACGGCTATCCAGCTCGGATCGCGTGGCACACACGCTGCACATGGTCGCGAGCATCATGAAGAACTCCAGCCTGTCCTTGACCATGCTCCTCGCACTCGGCGCGTCGGCTGCCGGCTGCGCAGCTTCTTCCCCCGACGACATCGACGACCCCGGCATGGGGAGCGACATGGACGAGGGCTCCGATGTGGACCCCGTCCCGCTCAGCGCCGAAGGGACGTACGCGCTCGTCAGCGACTTCGATATCGCGACGAACCTGCCCGGCACCGCCGGCACCGTGGTCAACCAGATCATCGACGCGACGGACAGCCCCGACGACCCGACGCACTGGATTCTCGACCAGCTCGTCAAGCAGCTGCCCGACGGCTCGATCAAGAACACGCTCCAGGGCTCGATCCCGTTCGTCTCCGGCTACCTCAACGACCGCCTGCTCGAGGTCGCGCCCAACTTCGTCGTGAAGGTCCGCGACCTCGGCAACAAGTTCGGCCAGATCGCGCACCACTTCGGCACGCTCGAGACGCTCGAGGTCGGCGCGAACGGGCAGGCGACGAAGACCGTCACCGGCATGCACTTCGTGGTCGACGAGCTCGCGCTGGACTACGCGTTCAAGGACTACGGTATGGAGGACGTCGCGATCGCCGGCGTCACGGTCGGCCTCGACCAGACCGGCCGCGTCTCGATCGGCGAGCACACGGTGCCGCTGTCCTACGGCAAGGTCATGCGCATCGCGCTCGACGAGATGGTGATCCCGATGGTCGACCCGACCGCGTTCGGGCTCGAGGACGTCCTGACGGGCCTCGTCAACTGCCAGGCGGTCGGCCAGTACACCTACGAGGCGATCGGCATCGGCTCGCCGAGCACGTTCGAGGCGGCCTGCGATGCGGGCCTCACGTTCGGCGCCAACGCGATCTACGCGCAGATCGACAACGTCGACTCGGTCGCGCTCGAGTTCGGCCTGACCGGCGTCGCGAAGGGCGTCGACAAGGACCACGACCGCAAGGTCGACCAGATCCAGACCGGCGCGTGGGCCGGCACGCTCGCGTACGGTGGCAACGGCGCCCCGCTCGCGCACGGCACGTTCACCGGCCAGCGGATGTAATCAGTACATCGTTCGATCGGGCTCGGGCGCACCTCGGTGCCGCTCGAGCTCTGCGTTTATGAAGCCGCCGATCACGAGCGCGATCGTCGACAGGTAGAACCAGAGCAGCGTGACGATGACGCTGCCGAACGCGCCGTAGATGATCTCCGAGCTCGCGATGTTGTCGACCCACAGCGACAGCCCCCACGAGACGAGCAGGAGCACGATGGTCGCGACCACCGCACCCGGGATGCAGATGTGGCGCACCGGATGCGGCGGCAGGTTGATGGCGCCACCGGCGTCGGTGGTCTGGTGGGGACCGAGCGGACGCGGCGACGGCGCGTAGCGATACAGCGCGAGCAGCACGCCGAACACGACGCCGAGCAGCGCCGGCCAGCGCAGCAGCATCGCGATCGGGATCCAGTCCCGGTTGATCGCGCCGACCAGCGCGGGCAGCACGATCAGCACGGCGAACATCGAGATCAGGCCGACCAGCGTGGCCAGCGCCATCACGAGCGACAGGCCGAGCTTGACGAGCGGCGTGCGCAGCTCGCGCACGCGATACGCGCGATTGAGCGAGTCGATCAGCGAGCGTGCGGAGGCGCGCGACGAGAACACCGCGAGCAGGACGCTGGTCGCGAGCTGGATGCCGAGCTCGCCGCTCGAGCGCTGCGCCTGGCGCTCGAGCTGGTTGCCGATGAACTGGACGACCTCGATCGGCAGCACGTGCCGCAGGCTGGTCAGCTCGCTCTGGATCTGCAGCGGGTCGGCCGCGAGGCTATAGATCGCGACGGCGGCGGCGAGCGTCGGCACGACCGCGAGGATCGCGAACAGCGCGGTGCCGGCGGCGAGGATCGGCATCTCGCCGAGCAGCGCCCAGCGCGCGGCACGCAACCAGCGGACGGCCGCCGTATCGCTGGTCCGCCACCAGTGCGACCATTGGCGCACGCGCTGCTTCACCGGCGTGATCCTACCGCTCCCCGCCGTGATCGACACGCATTGCCACCTCGACATTGCCGCGTTCGACGCCGACCGCGACGCGGTGCTCGCGCGGGCCGCCACTGCCGGCGTCACCGGGATCCTCGTACCCGCGATCCGGCCGGCGACGTGGAGTGCGCTGCTGGCGCTCGCGACCGGTCAGCCGATGCTGCGCGTCGCGCTCGGCATCCATCCGCAGATCGTGCCCGAGCTCTCGCCCGACGAGGTCCCGGCCGACTTCGCCGACGTGCTCGCGCGCGCAGTCGAGGACTCCGGCGCGGCCGCGGTCGGCGAGTGCGGGCTCGACGGCGGCACCGGCGACCACGAGCGCCAGGAGGCGCTGCTGCGCGCGCACGTCCGCGCCGCGCGGGCGACGAAGCGGCCGCTCGTCCTCCACGTGCTGCGTGCCCACGACGTGGCGCCGCGCATCCTGCGCGAGGAGCGCGCCGACGAGGTCGGCGGCGTGATGCACAGCTACTCCGGCGGCGAGCACATGGTGCCCATCTACAGCGGCCTCGGGATGTGCTTCTCGTTCGCCGGCCCCGTCACGTACCCGAACGCGCGCAAGCCGGTCGCCGCCGCCCGTGCGGTCCCCGCCGCGCTGCTGCTCGCCGAGACCGACGCGCCGGATCAGGCGCCCGCGGCTCACCGCGGCGGCCGCTGCGAGCCCGCCCACGTCGCGGCCGTGATCGAGGGCCTGGCGGCGGCCCGCGGGGTGCCCGCTCGGGAGATCGCGGACTTGACGGCCACAAATGCGCGTCGGCTTTTCGGCGCGTTTGGCTAGAATATGGCGCCATGACTCACCGGCGCTTCGATCGTGCTGCCCGCCTGCTCGGCGACGAGGGCATCGCGCGGCTCGCGCGCTCGACGGTGACCGTGTTCGGCGTCGGCGGCGTCGGCTCGTTCGCGGCCGAGGCGCTCGTCCGCAGCGGGGTGGGCCGCCTGATCCTCGTCGACTTCGACCGGATCTGCGTCACCAACGTCAACCGCCAGCTCCACGCGATGAAGGGCACGCTCGGCAAGGCCAAGGTCGAGGTGATGGCGGAGCGGCTGCGCCTCATCAACCCCGACGCGACGATCGAGACCCGCGCCGAGTTCTACGCGGCCGAGACGTCGGCGCGCCTGCTCGTGCCCGAGCCCGATGTCGTGATCGACGCGATCGACAACGTCGCGGCAAAGATGCACCTGATCGCGACCTGCGTGCGCGACCGGCTGCGCATCGTGTCCGCGATGGGTGCGGCCGCGCGCCTCGATCCGACGCAGGTCCGCGTCGCCGATCTCAGCGAGACCCGCGTCGACCCGTTCGCGCGCGACCTGCGCAAGAACCTGCGCCGCAAGCACGGCCTCGATTGCACGCAGCGTACCGGCGTGTGGGCGGTGTTCTCCGAGGAGCCACCGCTGCCGCCCCAGCTGCTCGAGTACGACGACGGTGCGTTCCGCTGCGTGTGCCCGGGCGGCACGAACGGCAAGAACGACTGCGAGCACAAGCACCGCGTCGAGGGCTCGATCGCGTTCGTGCCGTCCGTGTTCGGCATGACGATGGCGTCGGTCGCGGTGAAGCTGCTCTGCGCGCTGCCGCTGCCGCGCTCGTGTGATGAGCGCCTCCCGGAGCGGCCGACGATCCGGCCCAGTCGCTTCGCCGAGCCGGCGTGACCTGTGGTAACTGACGGGTGGGCTCGCTCGCCCGGCTCGCATGGCACCCTCGCTGTTTCACCGCCTGCTGATCGCCAACCGGGGCGAGGTCGCGGTCCGCGTCGCGCGCGCGTGTGACGCGCTCGGTATCGTGCCGGTGTTCGCGGTCAGCGAGGCCGATCGCGAGGCGCCATACACGCGCAACCGCGAGGTGGTCGTGCTCGGGCCGGGCCGCGCGGCGCTCAGCTACCTCGACGTCGAGCGCGTCGTCCAGGCGGCCGTCCAGGCGCGCTGCACCGCGCTCCACCCCGGCTGGGGCTTTCTCTCCGAGAACCCGCTGCTCGCGACCTTGTGCACGCAGCACGGCGTCACGTTCGTCGGTCCGCCGCCGCACGTCACCGCGCTGATGGGCAGCAAGACGCGCGCGAAGGCGGCGATGGTCGCGGCCGGGCTCGCCGTGATCCCGGGCAGCGCCGGCGTGCTCGCCGATGCGGCCGATGCCAAGCGCGTCGCGGCCGAGGTCGGCTTCCCGGTGCTGTTCAAGGCCGAGAACGGCGGCGGCGGCCGCGGCATGCGGATCGCGCGCGCGGCCGGCGAGGTCGAGCGCGTCTATGCCGAGGCGCAGGCGGAGGCCCGCGCCGCGTTCGGCGGTGACCGGGTGTTCCTCGAGAAGCTGATCGAGGGCGGCCACCACGGCGAGATCCAGGTGTTCGCCGATCGCTACGGCAACGCGGTCCACCTCGGCGAGCGCGACTGCACGGTCCAGCGCAACCACCAGAAGCTGATCGAGGAGAGCCCGTCGCCGGCGCTCACCGCCGATCAACGCGGCCACGCCGCCGAGACCGCCGCGCGCGCCGCGGCCCGCATCGGCTACGTCGGCGCCAGCACGATGGAGATGCTGGTCGACCCCGGCGGCCAGGCAGAGCCCGGCCGCCTCCATCTCGGGGGGGGCGGCACCCTGCGGTTCATGGAGATGAACTGCCGGCTGCAGGTCGAGCACACGGTCAGCGAGGAGCGCACCGGCAAGGACCTCGTCATCGCGCAGCTCGAGGTCGCGGCCGGCCGCCGGCTCGCGTGGACGCAGGCCGATATCGTGCCGAGCGGCCACGTCATCGAGTGCCGGATCAACGCCGAGGATCCCGCGCACGGCTTCGCGCCGGCGCCCGGCACGATCGCGGTGTGGCAACCGCCGAGCGGCGACGGCATCCGGGTCGACACCCACGTCGAGGCTGGCTATGTGGTGCCGCCGTTCTACGACTCGCTGCTCGCCAAGCTGATCGTGCGCGCGGCGACGCGCGACGAGGCGATCGCGAAGATGATCGGCGCGCTGACCGCGTTCCGCGTCGAGGGCGTGCCGACGACGATCCCGATGCACCTCGCGATCCTGAAGAGCGAGGCGTTCCGCACCGGCGCCTACGACACCCGGGCGATCCCCGGCTGGCCACCGCGCTAACGCTTCAGGGCGAGGTCGTCGAGCTTCTCGCCGTCGGCCGAGAGCGTCATCTGCTCGGTCATGCCGGGCTCGGGGCCGGCGAGCGTCACCGTGTGATCGCTGATCGTGTACGTGCCCTCGAGCGCCATGTCGTACTGGAAGTTGCGATAGCTGCCGTCGGGACGCAGCGTGATGGTCACGCAGCCGCCGCGCGAGCCCTCGGGCGCGCAATGCCCCTCGTACGTGCGCTCGACGGCGACGTGCGTGCCGTCGGGGCCGAGCAGCGCGGCAGCCGGCGGCGTCGGCGCGGCCGTGGCGGGAGGATCGCCGACCGGTGCCGGCGGCGTGGCCGCCTTCGGGGCGCAGGCGACGAGGACGGCGAGGAGCAGCGCGCGTGTCATTGGCCAACCCTAGCGCACGATGTGCCCGTCGCACTTGTAGTACCGTGCGCCCCGAGATGGCGTTCGTTCCACTCGTCCCGATCGGTGATCCGCTCGCGAAGCTCGTCGACGAACGGACCGCGAGCGACCAGCGCACGGCGCTCGCCGCCCTCGAGGATCGGCTGCGCGCGAGCCGCGCCGAGGTCCACGCCGGCTGGGGGCCGACGTACGTCGACCGCGTCCACAAGAAGGGCAAGCTGACGTCGCGCGAGCGGCTGGCGCGGCTCGTCGATCCGGGCACCCGCACGTTCGAGGTCGGCACGTTCGTCAACTACGGCGAGGTGTTCCCCGGCAATCAGAAGTCACCGGCGGCCGGCGTCGTCACCGCGTTCGCGCGCATCGAGGGCCGCTGGTGCATGGTGATCGCGAACGACAACACGGTTGCGTCCGGCGCGTGGTGGCCGCGGACGCCCGAGAAGATCCAGCGCGCGCAGATGATGGCGCTGCGGCTGCGGCTGCCGACGATCTACCTCGTCGACTGCTCGGGGCTGTTCCTGCCGGAGCAGTCGAAGAGCTTCCCCGGCGCGCGCGGCGCCGGCCACATCTTCAAGATGAACTCGCTGCTCAGCGCGGGCGGCGTGCCGCAGATCGCCGGCGTGTTCGGCGACTGCATCGCGGGCGGCGGCTACATGCCGATCATCTCCGACCGCGTCTACATGACCGAGCAGGCGTACATGGTGATCGCGGGCGCCGCGCTGATCAAAGGCGCCAAGAGCCAGAAGATCACGTCGCTCGACATCGGCGGTCCCGAGGTCCACGTCCACGAGTCGGGTTGCGCAGACGTCCGCGTCCCCGACGACGCCACGCTGCTCGCCTGCCTGCGCCGCGACGTCGCGCGGCTGCCGTCGAGCGGCGCCGACTTCTACCGCGGGGACCTCGGTGTTGTCGATCCGCGCTTCGCACCCGGCGAGCTCGCCGCGATGGTGCCGGCCGATCACCGCGAGGCGTACGACGCGAAGCAGGTGCTCGCGCGCCTCGTCGATCAATCGCTGTTCTGGGAGGTCATGCCCGAGGTCGGCGAGGAGATGATCTGCGGCATCGGCCGCGTGGCCGGGCTCTATGCCGGCTTCGTGATCAACCGCCAGGGCCTGGTCGGCGATCCCGAGCATCCGGGCCGCCAGCGTCCGGCCGGGATCCTCTACCGCGGCGGCATCGCGAAGATCAGCGCGTTCTCGCGCGCGTGCAACGACGACGGCATCCCGCTGATCTGGCTGCAGGACATCTCGGGCTTCGACATCGGCCGCGAGGCCGAGGCGCACGGCCTGCTCGCGTACGGCAGCTCGCTCATCTACACGAACTCGACGAACACGACGCCGATGTTCACCGTGCTGCTGCGCAAGGCGTCGGGTGCCGGCTACTACGCGATGAGCGGCCTGCCCTACGATCCGATCGTGCAGCTGTCGACGAGCTACGCGCGGCTCTCCGTGATGGAGGGCCGCACCCTCGCGATCGCCGCGTACAACACCAAGCTCGACGACAACTTCCAGATCCTGGCGACCGATCCGGCCGAGCGCGCGAAGATCGAGGCCGGCATGCGCGACACCGAGGCACGCATCGAGCGCGACATGGATCCGTTCGTCGCCGCGCGCCAGATGGACACCGACGAGATCGTCGAGCTCGGCGAGCTGCGCGCCTATCTCTCGGCGCTCGTCGAGATGGCGTACCAGAACACCGGCTATCGCCGGGTCAAGAACCCGCGCATCTGGTCGATGCACGACCTCCGCGTGCTCGTCGGAGGTCCGCGATGACGGCGCTGCCCACGGCCACCGCGCTGGTCTCCGGCGACGAGGTCCGCGCGCCCGCGCCGGGCTGGTTCCGCATCACGGTCGCCGCCGATCACCTGGTCGCGCCGGGCGACGCGATCGGCGAGCTCGAGATCCTCGGCCACACCGTGCGCCTCGTCGCGCC